>DATFDC010000443.1:0-4089 GCA_035252415.1 Solirubrobacteraceae bacterium | reverse complement strand
AGGCCGTCCGCAGGCGCGGCAGGCGGTACTCCTCGCCGGGCCATACCAGCGCCTCGAGCCAGCGGACCTCCGCGTCGTCACGCAGGTCAATCGGGTTCAGGTCGAGTCCGGCCCGCCAGGCGACCTCGACGCCCGACTCCGGCACCGGCGTGCCGGCGCCGGCCCGGCAGGCGAAGCGCGGCGGTTCGATGCCGCACCTCGCGCCCGGCCTGATCTCGCGACCGCCGCCATACGAGTACGCGTAGTAGTCGGGCAGGAGGCACAGCCCGGCGGAGGCGCCGACCTCGAGCAGCGCAAGGGGTGGCGGCAGGCGGGCCAGCACCGGCAACAGCGTGGCGCACCGCGCCGGCTCGTTGGTCTGCGTGGAGCGCACGGCCATCGTCGCCGCGATCTCATCCGCCCGCGCCCGAACCAGCGCCACGAACTCCCGCCCGCTGCCCGGGGTCCCGAACAGGTAGCGAACCACCGCGAGCAACACGTTCGGCTGCCATTTGGCCTCCGGCATCGCGGCCAGGAAGTCGAGGGTCCACCGGCTGTCCGCAACGGTCTGGGCGATCTCCACGTACAGCGGTGAGCGGCCGGCCGCCTCCCGAGCAAAGCGCCGGAAACCCTCCGCGATCGTCCCGCGCGCGTCGGTGGCCGGCCGAGGACTGCTCACCGGGCCGGAGACTAGATACTGTCGGCTGATGGAGCGCAACGTGCTGGGCGAGCCGCTCGAGCCGTGCGGCCTCGATCCGCTCACCGGCTTCTTTCGCGACGGGTCTTGCCGGACCGGCCCGGGCGACTTCGGCAGCCACACGATCTGCGCCGTGGTGACGGCGGAGTTCCTCGAGTTCCAGCAGACCGTCGGCAACGACCTGATCACTCCGATGCCCGAGTACCAGTTTCCCGGGTTGACCCCCGGCGATCGCTGGTGCGTCACCACGCATGCCTGGCTGCGCGCGCACGCGGAGGGTGTCGCCGCGTTCGTGGTGCTGGCCGCCACGCACGAGCGCGCGCTCGAGCTCGTGCCGCTCGACGTGCTCAGGGACTACGCGGTCGACGTGCCGGCCGACCCGAGCTCGATCGATACACCGGGGCCGTGACCAGCTTCGAGGGGTTCGGACCCGGCGTCCGCGAGTGGTTCCTGGGTCTGGAGGCGGACAACAGCCGCGAGTACTTCTCCGCGCACCGCGCCTTCCTCGACCAATCGGTGCGTGGCCAGATGGTCGCGCTGCTGACCGAGCTGAGCGACACGTTCGGGGGCGAGGTGAAGATGTTTCGCCCGAACCGCGACATCCGCTTCTCGGCTGGCAAGTCGCCGTACAAGACCAACACCTACGGAGTCCTGCTCGGCTCCGGCGCAGCCCTCCACGGCCTGTACGCATCGATCTCGGCCGACGGCCTGGTCGCCGGCAGCGGCTACCACGTGATGGCCCGTGACCAGCTCGAGCGCTACCGCGAGCGCGTGGCCGACGACCGGCTCGGCCCCGAACTGGACCGGCTCGTCGCCCAAGCCGAGAAGAAGGGCCTCGAGATCTGGGGCCACCGCCTGGCCACCGCGCCCCGCGGCTACACCACCGACCACCCGCGGATCGCGCTGCTGCGACGAAAGAGCCTTGCGCTCGGTGCGCGGCGGGGCTTCGGCGCCAACGACATCGGCCGTACCGACGGCCTGCGCTTCGTCACGAGCACCTGGCGCGCCGCCGCGCCGGTGACCGGCTGGCTCGACGAGCACGTCGGCGCGACTGCACTCACCGCCGGCCGTAGAGCCCGGTGAGCGTGCCCTGCCCGAGCACGGGCAGCGCGCTCACGTCGTCGGCGGAGAACCCCTTGCGCAGCCCCGACGACTGCCCGAGCGCGTACACCGTGATCACGTAGTGATGCGGGGCCCCGGACGGCGGGCACGGACCCCGGTAGCCGAGCGAGCCGAAGCTGTTTCGCCCGAGCACCGCGCCGGAAGGCGTGGACCCCGCCGGCAGCGACAGGGTCCCGCCCGCCGGCTCCAAGCCCGCGATTAGCCAGTGGATGAAGGTGCCGCCCGGCGCATCGGGGTCGCGCATGACCACGACGATCTCCTTGGTCGCGCTGGGCAGCCCGGCCACGTGCAGCATCGGCGAGACGTCTCGGCCATCGCACGTGTGCCTACGGGAGATCGTCGCGCCCGGCTTGAAGTCGCTGGTGAGCGCGATGGTCGCGCCCGATCCCGACCCGCCCAACGGCGACGCCGACGCCGACGTCGACGACGACTTCCCCGAGCCACCCCCACAGCCGGCCGCGCTCACCGCGACCACCACTACGGCCAGAATCGCCGGCGCCGTGCGCATGGCCGAATTATCGGCCGAGCAGTCGCGCGACGCTCGGACTCGGCGCGATCCCCGCGCGTAGCCCGGGCGAGGGCTCCGGCCTGCCGTATTCCCGCCGGACCGGGATCACCCCGGCCCAGGTGTCGCGTTCGGCATCGGCCGAGTCGTCGTCCTCGGGGGGCCCACACCGCGTCTTGACCGACGCTTCGGCGATCGTCATGGCCAGGATCGCCGTGCCTTTCAACTCCTGGCGCGAGGGCGGTCTGACCTCGTCCCAGCGCCCGGGCAGAACCCCCTGCATGAACGCCTCGAGCGCCGCCAGCTTCTCCGAGGCTGAACTGATCGGACGGAAGGCGCCGAATACCACGACCGAGTCGTAGTTCGCGCTGGTCTCGAACGCCGAGCGCGCCAGCACCCAGCCGTCGAGGATCGTCACGGTGACACACGCCGGCGCGCCCGCGGCGAGCAGCTTGAGCATCCGGCTGGCCGAGGAGCCGTGGATCAGCACCTCGTCTCCCACGCGCGTGTACAGCGTCGGGATGCAATAGGGCTGGCCGTCTGAGACGAAGCTCACGTGGGCGATCTGGCCACGGTCGAGCACGCGGTGGATCGACTCGCGGTCGTAGCGCGCGCGCTTGGGGACGCGCCTGACCCGAACTCGCGGTGGTGCCGTCATCAGGCGTTAGTCTGCGACACGCTTGGCCCTATGCATAGAGCCACGGAAACCCAGCTTGATGAGGCCAGCGCCTGGGCGCTCGAGCCTGACAAGGGTGAGACGCTGCGCGCGTGCCTCGAGCGCACGCTGCGCGACGCGATCCGGGAGGGCTCGCTCAGAGCCGGCGTGGCGCTGCCGGCCTCGCGGCGACTGGCCACGCAGCTCGGTGTCTCGCGCGGCGTGGCCAGCGACGCATACGCCGAGCTCGAGGCGCAGGGCTACCTGCAGATCACCTCGCGCCGCCCGCCGGTCGTGGCCGACGTGCCGAGCACGCGCCGACACGCGAACGGGGCGTCCGAAGCACCCCCACCCCCGCCCCGCTTCGACCTCACGCCGACCACACCCGACGTGGCGCTGTTTCCGCGCCGGCAGTGGGCCGCGGCCCTCGCCGCGGCCGTCCGCACAGCGCCCGCCGCCGCGCTCGACTACGGAGATCCGCGCGGAAGCCTCGTGCTCCGCGAGCGACTGGCCGACGAGCTCGGCCGCACCCGAGGCGTGATCTGCGAGCCGGATCAGGTGATCGTCGTGCAGGGCACCACACAGGGAATCGACCTCGTCCTGCGCGGCCTGCGCGACACCGGCGCAACCCGCATAGCCGTCGAGGATCCGTCGCTCGATCGCCAGCACAGGCAGATCCGCGCGCTCGGCCTCGAACTCGTCGGCCAGCCCCTCGATCGCGACGGGCTGATCGTCGAGGCGCTCGACGCCGACGCGGTGATCGTCTCCCCCGCGCACCAGTTCCCGACCGGCGCTGTGCTGTCCGGCGCGCGGCGCCGGGAGCTCCTGGCCTGGAGCCGAGACACGGGCGCGCTGATCATCGAGGACGACTACGACGCCGAGTTCCGCTACGACCGCGAGCCGGTCCGCGCGCTCCAGGGCCTCGATCCCGAGCGGGTCATCTACGCCGGGACCACCTCCAAGACGCTCGCCCCCGCCCTGCGCATCGGCTGGCTGGCCGTGCCCGAGTCGCAGGTCGAGCCGCTGTCGGCGATGAAGGTCCTGCTCGACGACCTCTCCCCCACGCTCGAGCAACTCGCGCTCGCTCAGCTGCTCGAGCGTGGCCACTATCAGCGCCACATCCGCCGCACG
>DATFDC010000442.1:0-5126 GCA_035252415.1 Solirubrobacteraceae bacterium | reverse complement strand
TCATTGATCCTGCTCCTGGTGGGTCGTCCCCAGCGGCCCACAAAACTCGGAGAGTGGTTTGACGATCCGAATTATCTTTCCCCCACGCTGCCTCTCGCCAAGATACAACCGGTGCCACCGGCCATACGGTAGGGCCCATGAAATGTAGGTCGGCGGTCGTTGCGATGACAAGCCAGAGGTTGTAAACCAACATAGCCGCGATCCGCGGCGCGCCGGTTCGGTCCGCGGCATCCCGGCCGCCGCCGCGGTCTCGCGGGTTGGTCCCGGCTCGGTGGGCCGCCGATACCATCATCTCGCGGGGCGGTTAGCTCAGCTGGTAGAGCGCCTGCCTTACAAGCAGGAGGTCACTGGTTCGAGCCCAGTACCGCCCATCGGCCAAGTGCCTGCGTGCGGGCCCTTTTTACCCCGGCGTTCCGCCGTCATGCCCTCCTCGGGACGATCGGGCTACCGTCGCGGGCAACGATCTGGATGACGCCGTCCGCAGATGCTAACCCCAGCACCTCTATTGCTTACTTCAAGCCGGTCGACGCCGACCGTCTGCTGCGCTTCCCGGCCGACTACATGCTCGCGCGGGACCGGTGCCGGTTCGGGGGGCAGGTGCCGGACAAGGGCAACCGAGCTCGAGATCGAGACTTAGGATCAGCTGGAATCCGGGGCAACCCGTCGCTCCTGGCGGTCGCTTTGTTTCCGCCCGCGAGCGACCAGAACCCGTGGCGCGTTGTGTTTATGGATGCCGCGGGTTACCCCGACATGTGCGGCCACGCAACGATTGGAGTGGCGACCACGCTGGTCGAGATCGGACTCGTGGAGGCTGCGAGCGGCGCCTCGACACTCGCGCTTGACACTCCGGGCGGCATGGTCCAGGTCGATTGCACGTGACGAATGGCCACGTCGCAAGCGTCAAGCTGACCAATCGCCCGGCTTACTACCTTGAAACAGTGACGGTCGACACTTCGCGCGGGCAGGTGAGCGTTCCGATCGCCTATGGTGGTCAGTGGTATGCGTTCGTAGGCGCGGCCGCCATGGGTCTAGCGGTGGAGCCGCGGTGCGTACCGGAGCTCGTGCAGGTCGCCGGGCGGGTGCGCGCACTGCTGGCGCAAGCGGTGCGGCGACCGGATCCTCGGACGAATCAACCTCCGCGCATGGAGAACATCATGTGGGTAGATGACCCTGCTGACGCACGCGTCGACGGTCGCAACATGCCAGTCAACCGGGCCGGCGGCTTCGATCGCTCCCCTTGCGGCACTGGCACCTCTGCACGACTCGCAGTCCTCCATGCCGCGGGAAGGCTCACGGTGGGGGAGGAGTACGTGAACTCGGGCATCCTCGGCACCGTCTATCACGCCCGGATCGTCGAGACTACTGAAGTCGCGGGAGTCGCGGCCGTAATCCCCGAGATTACGGGCAGCGCGTGGCTAACCGGACGCTCCCGAGCTCTGGATCAATCGAGCGGACCCACTAGAAGCGGGATTCCTCCTCTAAGCGTCACGACACGACCAGTAGCGAGAACGCCTTTGCGAAGCGCCGCCGTGGCGCGTGACCGACATCGTCCGCGATCACATCGACATCCCACCGTCGACCGGTAGGACGACGCCGGTGATGTATCCCGCCTCACGGGATGCCAGGAAGAGGACGCCGTCGGCGATGTCGGCAGGGTCCGCGATGCGCCCCATTGGCGTTGCTTTCTCGAACTCTGCGAAGCGTTCCGGAGGCATGGAAGCAGTCATCGCGGTATGGGCGTTGGGTGAGATCGCGTTGACCGTCACCCCGAATCGAGCAAGCTCCTTCGCGGCCGTCTTTGTGAATCCAACCACCCCAGCCTTCGCCGCCGCGTAGTTGGCCTGTCCGAAGTTGCCATGCAGTCCTGTATAGGAGGTGACGTTGACGATGCGTCCGTATCCGCGTCGTCGGAATGTCGGCACGCACGCTCTCGTGAAGCGAAACGTGCCCCCAAGGCTGACGCCGACGACTCTCTCCCAGTCCGCGTCGTCGATCTTCCACAGAACCTTGTCCCGCAGCAGGCCGGCGTTGTTGAACAGGACGTCGATGCGGCCGGTCGCGCCGATGGCGCTCGCAACTACCTGCTCGACCTGCTTCGTATCGGACACGTCTGCCGGGCACGCGGTCGCACCGATCTCGGCCGCCACGGAACGCAACAACTCCTCCTGCACATCCACCATGAACACGGTCGCGCCTGCCTGGATCAAGCGTTGGGCTACCACGAGCCCGATACCGCGAGCGGCTCCGGTCACGATCGCGGACTGTCCCGTGAAGTCCATGTCAGACCCCCAGGCCCTGGTCGCCGACGCCGGGAACGTCGACTTTCAGCGTCTCGATCCGACCCTGCTTGCATGCGCGGCGGTCCCCGGGTTCGAAGTCGGGAGCGGTGGCGATGAACAGGGTTTGGCGATCGCGTCCGCCGAGTACGCAGGCAAAGGCCATTTGGCCCACGCGATACCGTTCCCGTTCGCCGTCCGGACTGACCCGCACGGCCTGTTTGTCGTAGACGGAACTGATCCAGACGTGGTCCTCGGCGTCAATGCAGATACCGTCTGGAATGCATTCGCCGAGTGGCAGCGACGTCTTACGACGGAGGCTTCCGTCGTCCTGGACGCTGAAAGTGGTGAGGCAGTTGGCAAATGTCTCGGCGACCACCAGCGTGCCATCCGAGCGCATCACCATGCCGTTCGGGAACAGGACCTCGTCGGGTTGCAAGGCCACGGCGCCATCTGGGTCGACCATCGCAAGATGTGTCGGGCGCGGCTCTTCGGAGAAGAGGTCGTAGCCGAAGTTTCCAACGTAGATGCGCCCGCTGCGATCGACGAGCATGTCATTGAGCCACCCTGGAACAACGTCGGCGAGGTCAGCGTAGACGCGGTTTCTGGATTCGCCGATCTCGAGGATCAGCCGGTCTTCGCTCGCGACGACCAGCATTCGGCCGTCCGGGAGCCAGCCGATCCCGGCCGGATGAAACACCTCGGAGATCGTGCCCACCTCGCCGGTATCAGGATCGAACGAGTGGACGCGGTCGCCGTACATGTCCGAGAAGTACAGAAGGCCGTCGTGCCACCTGAGGCATTCCGGGAAGTGCAGCCCGTCCACGGCGATCACGGTCTGGGCGGTCGGATGGGTGTCTTCGCTGCTCATGGGCGCTCCTCTCTGGTCATGGCTGATCTGCGCGGGTGGCGTGCCGGTGGCGCACCGCGAAGCCGGTCATCTTCATCCGAAGGTCAGGGGCGTCGGCGCTGACCACCACCAGCAATAGTCCGCCGAAGACGATCTGCGTGGTGGAGTTCGAGAGGGCAGTGATCGCGAAGAGTTGCTCCAGCAGCGCGACGGCCAAGGCGCCGAGCAACAGGCCCCAGACCGTGCCTCGGCCGCCGCTCAACGACAGGCCCCCGAGCACGGCGGCGGCGACGCCGAGGATGAGCGGCTGCAGCCCCGGGTCCAGCGACGCGCTGGCGTTGGAGTAGGCGAGCAGCGCGCCCGCCAGACCGGCGAGTGCCGCCGAGCAGGTGAACAGCGCGATCACCCGTCGCTCGACCGCGATGGCGGAGACCCGCGCGGCTCGCCGGTCGCTGCCGATCGCGTTCAGCTCGGGGCCCAGTCGCGTCGCGCCGAGGAGCGCGAACGCCACGGCGAAGGCGCCGAACGTGATCAGGCTGCGAGGTGAGAACCAGGTGAGGATCGTCTGATCCACCCACACCGATGCGCTGAGGTTCCCGTAGGTGAGCGTGTTGTTGGAGGCAATGACGTTGGTGAGCCCGAGGAGTGCGATGTAGGTCCCGATCGTCACCGCCAGCGACTGCAGGCGCAGGCGCGCGATCAGTGCTCCCTGGAGGGATCCGAGCAGCGCGCACGCGGCGACCGCGGCGGCGACCCCCGCCAGTCCCGAGTGCGCGCCCGCCTTGACCGACAGCACCCCGCCGAGGGCCTGCATCCCGAGCACCGACACGTCGAACTCACCCGCGATCAGAGTCAGGCCGAGCGCCAGCGCCACGAGGCCCAGCGGAGCAAAGCCCTGCATCCCGGTGTAGATCGCACCGTTGTTGACCTCATCGCCGAAGAATCCGGGCACCACCATGAACGCGATCAGCACCCCGACGAAGGAGACCCAAGGTAGGACGTGTTCGACGCGGCCACGCCGCACCGCGCGCAGCGTCCGGCCCATGATCACGGTGCCTCCCGTCGCATCCGCGCCTGCGTGGCGATCACGACGATGGTCACGAGCAGGCCTTTGAACAGCACCTGAGCGCCGGTACCGAAGCCGCGCAGCAGAAGCAGATCTGAGATGGCGGCGATCACCAGCGCACCTCCGAGGGTTCGCAAGGTCGATCCGTGGCCGCCGGCGACCGACGTTCCGCCGACGAGGACGGCGGCGATGACGTCGAACGTGAGGGTCCCCTCAAGGTATGTGGACGCTCCGGCGTTGAACGCGCCCAGGAACGCGCCGCCGGTCGCGAAGCCCACCCCGGCGAGGGCAAAGGCTGCGATCACCACGCGAGCCACCGGTACTCCCGCGGCTCGAGCCGCCGCTCGATTCGTGCCGACCAGGAAGACGTAGCGGCCCAGCACCGTTCTCCGCAGCACGTATTGGAGCACCAGCGCCAGCAGCACCATCACGTACACCGCGACCGGGATTCCCGCGGGAGTCGCGTTCAGGGTCGAGAACCCGCCGCCGGCGGGCTGCACGATCTTGCCGCTGTTGACGTCCTGGGCGAAACCATCGATGAGGAAGCCGGCGCCGATCGTCAGGATCACCGGGTTGGCGTTCCAGGCGCCGATGAGTACGCCCTGGATCGCGGTGATGGCAGCGCCTACGGCGATGGCGAGGACCAGCGCGGGGACGAGGCCAAGTCCGAGCATGCCGAGGAACACCATCGCCGCGACCACGGCCGTCTGCGCCACGGCGAGGGATGCCACGCCGCCGACGAGCGTGATGAAGGTCAAGCCGAGCGCCATGATCCCGACCAGCGAGGCCGAGTTGAAGATCGCCTTGACGTTGGTCCACGTGAGGAAGCGGTGCGTGGTGACGGCGAAGACCAGCACCACTGCCAGGCCCACGGCGGTCCCGGCCACGAGCCCGGCACGCCGGACGCGCTGGGCGCGGCCGGTACCCGCGGCTG
>DATFDC010000441.1:0-4150 GCA_035252415.1 Solirubrobacteraceae bacterium | reverse complement strand
ATGCCCGAGACCTCCTGAAAGCCGAGCACGAAGCTGATGTTGAGGCCGCGGCCCATGGCCAGCATGCGGTCGAGCCCGCTCGTGGCGTAATAGGCGAGCTCGTCGAGGACGACCGGGAACGGCGCGGGACCCATGCCGAGCTTGTCGGCCTCGGTGTAATCGCCTTCCAATGACGCACCGAGCAGCTGCGCCATCATGCCGCGCAACGAGGCGACGACCAGCTTGCCGAGCGCCGCAAGAGTCGCGTCCGAGTTCTCCAGCGCCGGCAGGTTCACCACCAGGATGCGGCGGTTGAGCACGATGTCGCGCATGTCGATGTCGCCGCTCTCGACGCGGAAGATGTGGCCGAGCGAGACCGCGAGCTGGGTGAAGGTCGCGGTGAAGTAGAACTGCGCGTAGCCGTGCTGCTTGCTGGGCTCGTCGCCCCTCTGCTTCTCGAGCGGCAAGGCGGGATCGTAGCCGGGCAGCTCGCCCAGGTAGGAGCGCAACGGCCAGGTGATGTCCTCGGGAATGTCGCCGCTGACGTCGAGCTCGGTGATGGCGCCGCTCGCGGGATCGCGCAGCAGCACGATCTTCTCCATCGCGAGCCTCCAGATCCAGCGCAGCTCGATGCTGAAGCGGATCACCTCGATGTTGAGCGGGACGCCCTTGTGGTCGCGCAACCAGACGAGCACCGGCGCGATGGTGCCGATCAGCGCCACGGCGCGCTCGCGAAAGACCCCGTTCGGATCATTCTGCGCCTGGTCGCCGAGCTGGCTGGCCAGCAACTCGCGGATCGCATCGGCGTTGCCGATCGAGAACGGGTTGAAGGTGTGGCTGTCCCTGGCGCCGCTGGCGACCATGAAGTTGAGCACGCGCACGTCGTCGTCGCGGCCGAAGCGGCGGGCGAGGGCCAGCACCTTGCCGAACAGGTCGCGATCCGCCTTGCCGTCCACCAGGACAAAGCCGGAGCCCTGGGCCAGGGCATTGCACAGGAGGCCCAGGATCGCCGTCGTCTTGCCGGCACCCGTCGTGCCCGGGATGGCGATGTGCTGGCGCGCGTCGTCCGCCGTTGCCCACAGCTCGTGGCCGGTGATGCTCCAGCCGATGAAAACGGTACCATCGGCCGGCTTGGGCCTGCGGGAACCGGGCGTGGGATTGCCGAGGTCGGGACAGGCGGCCGAGCGCGGCAGGCGCATCGGCAGCCTGGGACGCCGGCTCAGCACCCAGAGCGCGTAGAGCGCCGAGGCGGGAACGGTCAGGTCGATGACCGCCGGCTCGTAGAGGGTGGCGCCCGCGGCGAGGGCGAGCACGAGGCCGGAGGCGGGGCCGCGCAGCGCCTCGGACAGCCGCGTCGTGAACGGCCGGATGTCGCGGAGGCTCTGCGCGCCGCTGCGCTCGTATCGCTCCTGGGGCCCGACAATCCGGCGAGCGACGGCCAAGGCTCAGTTTTCCAGGCCGAAGGCGTTCCTGGTGGATCGGCTGCTCGGCGCTGCCGGCTGCCCGGGTGGCAGGACGACGGTCGGCGGCTGCTGCAGCTGACGCTGGAAGGCGGGTGGGATGTCGGTCGCCTGCTGGGCCGGCGGGTATGGGAGTGGGTGCTCGGGGAAGGCGTGCTGCTCGCTGGGCGGAGAGGCCGCTTGGCGAGCGGGAGCAGCCGGGGCGGCATTGGCGATCTCCGTCGCCCCGTGCCGGGCGCCCACACGGTCGCCGAGCACGAACGCGGCGCACAGGAGCGAGGCCGCCACCAAGCCGGTCAGCAGTGGCCGGCGCGGGTGAGCCTCGGTCCTAGGCTCCGCGCGGGCCCCCATTCCATCCGGCAGAGGGATCTGGCTACCGATCAAGATCTGGACCGTGGCTCCTTCGGGGATCTGAAGGTTCATGCATTGTCTCGCTGGCCGGGCATTTGGGACGGCAGGGTGGCGCCGCTTTCTGCGAACAGGCACGCCGTTCCGGCACCGATCGGAGGGCGCCTTCGTGGCCAAGCAGGCTGCGCTGAAGGCAGAGACGAGTGGCGAGGCACCTCGCCGCGACGCCGAGTGCGCCTGTAGAAGAGACGTCGATTTCAGGCGCAACGAGAGCTATCCAGCGTGCTGGGTTGTCGCGGTCCGATCACCGATCGCCGTGGGACGGTGCGGACCAGCCGCCCGCCACAGCGCCTCGATCGCGCGATCCACGCCCGGCTCCGGGATCGGATGGCCGACCGCGCGCTCGGCGGCCCAGTGGTCGCGCGCACCGGCGGCCTCCACGCGCGGGTTCGGGTGCAGGTAGCGGCCCGTCCCCTCTGTCTCGTAGCCGAGCGCGTGCAGCGCGTACCAGAGCGGGCGATCCACCAGCTTGAGCCACGCGAACTGGGCCGGGGCGAGGACGCCCGCCTCGCGCCGCGCGGCGTTCAGGACCGACATCAGCGCCGGCGTGGCGTAGGCATGCCGGCCGGCGATCGCGAGCGCCTGGCGGGCCACACCCTCGACATCGGCCAGCACGGCATCGGCGACAGCGAGAGCCTCCGAGGAGAGCGCGAGAGAGATCTTGGGGCCCTCCGGTCGCTCCTTCGCCGTGTCGGCCAGGCCCGTCGAGCAGGCGCCGAGCAGGTGCAGTGCCTCGTCCCGGCGTCCGCCAAGGTGCAGCGCAAAGACGGCCATGAGGCACCGGACCGCCGGGCTCGCTTGCCGAGGCCCGGTCCAGCGCGGCCCGAGCTGCGAGGCGAGCGCCCGCCGCGCCGCGGCCTCATCGAATGCGTCCTCGGCAGTCCGCGCGAAGCGCGCGATCCACTCCCCCGGCGTGAGCGCGTAGTCGGCCGGACGCGGCGCCGCATCGGCCGGGGGCACGAGGCGGAGGTGCCGGTCCACGAAGGCCGCGCTTGTGGGGAAGAATCGGGCCTGCTCGCGCACCAGCCCGCCCAGGTCGAAGCGCCGCCTGAAGCGCGACGGCGCGTTGCGAACCTTGCAGGCCAGCGCGAGAGCAATGATGAAGATCGCCCCTGGAATGCGCCAATACGCGCCGATGGCGCGGCTGATGCCGTAGAGGTCGCGCGGCGTGACGCCGTTCGGATCGGCGGCCATCATCTGCCGGTCCGCGAGATCGAAGCGGTCGGTGATCCTGTGCAGCAGCGCGATCTCGTGGTGGCGCAGGGCCAGGACCGCGGCACTGATCTGGCCGTGACAGGTGGACCAGAGCAGATAGGACCCGACACCGACGCCGACCAGGATGACGAGGAGGTTGAACCCGGCGTTGTCGTCCCCGGACGGCCAGGCGGCGCGCGGGTGCGGTCGCGTCACCATGCTCAGTCTCCCACCGCTGCTGCGGCGACCTTGCCGTCGCGCTGGGCCCGCAGCCGCAGGACCTGCCGCAGCACGGAACGGAGATAGGGCCGCCTATGGTCGGGGTCGTGGGAGTGATAGGTGGCAACGCCCTCCCAGAAGTCCCCGCGCGCCTCATCGAGGCTTTGGCGCAGGATCCAGGTGCCGGCCTCGACATTGGCACAGAAGCTGTCGCGCAGGGCGCGGAAAGCGCGATCCCGCGTCGTGCCCCAGTGCCGCGCCACCTGCGGCAGCCAGATCTGGTTGACCTGCATGGGGCCGACGTCGACGGTTCCGTTCGTGTTCGGGCTCACGCGGCCGAGCGCGCCGCCCTCGACATCGAGCAGGATGACGATGAGCGCGGGCGGCACGCGATGGACGTGCGCGGCCGCCACGATGCAGCCCTCGATCAGGGCGCGATTGGCGTCCTCCGCGCGGGCCGGTCCGGCCAGGAGCGCGAGAGCCGCGGCCACCGCCATCCAGGTTCTCACGGCGCCGGTCCCGTGCTCGCGCGCGGGACCGGGACCGCGTCGCGCGCGATGCGCGCGACAGTGCTCGACCACAGGGCCTGCAGGTCGCTCGCCACGATGGCCTCGGGGCGCGCGACCTGGTGCGCCGCCTCCATCGTGGACAGCATGACGGTCGCGAAGCTGCCGGCGCCGATGCCGCGCAGCCGATACCCAAGCAGGGCCTGCGAATCGCGCACGATGTCGAGGCCGAAGCCCTTGCCGGTGGCCTCCCGCCAGATCGCCTCGCCGCCGACCAAAAAGGCCGGCAGCAGTCCGGAGGCGGAGGCGGCCGCCGCGGGGCTCACGTTGAGCGTCTCGCCGGTCGCGCCGTCGACGTAGTGGACCGGCCTCGTGTCGCGCTCC
>DATFDC010000440.1:0-5662 GCA_035252415.1 Solirubrobacteraceae bacterium | reverse complement strand
CTGAAGCTGGTGTTCGTCTCCGACGAGGAGACCGGCGGCGACGTCGGCGCGCACTGGCTGACCGACACCCATCCCGACCGGGTGCGCTGCGACATGCTGCTCAACGAGGGCGGTGGCGAGGTGTTCGAGTTCGGCGGCCGGCGCCGCTACGGCGTGTGCTGCGCCGAGAAGGGGATCTTCCGCTTCAAGCTGACCGCCCGGGGCACGGCCGGCCATGCCTCGCTGCCCAAGACCGGCGACAACGCGCTGCTCAAGCTCGGTCGGGTGCTCGACCTGATCGCTGATGCGCAGCCATCGTTCGACCTGACCGAGGCACCCGCGGCGCTCCTGAGCGGTTTGGGGCTGGATCCCGACGACCCGGCGGACGCGTTGGAGCAGATCGGCGCCGAGGAGCCGGAGCTGCTCGTCCTGGTCGAGCCGATGCTGACCGTGACGCTGACCCCGACCATGGCCCACGCGTCGGACAAGATCAACGTGATCCCGTCGCGGGCGTATCTGAAGGTCGACTGCCGCGTGCCGCCCGGCCTCGGCGAGGAGGCGGTGTGGCGGAGGATCGCCCACGTCCTGGGTGAGGATGCTCGACAGACCTACGAGATCGAGTTCACCGAGCAGGTCACCGGCAACTCATCGCCGGTCGCCAGCCGTCTCATGGACGCGATCGACCGGTGGATCAAGTACAGCGATCCCGGCGCCGAGACCGTGCCGCTGATCCTCCCCGGGTTCAGCGACTCGCGCTGGTTTCGCGAGACGTTCCCCGAATGCACCGCGTACGGGTTCTTCCCGCAGCGCCACATGACGCTGCTCGACACCGGTCCGCTCGTGCACAGCGCCAACGAGCGCATCGACGTGCGCGACCTGGGGTTCGCCGCGGCCTGCTACGCGGACCTGGCTCGCGAGCTGCTCGGGAAGTAACTCGGAAATAGTCCGAGTTACTTCCCGAATGCCTTCGCTCATCGGTGTCGCGAGTACCCCCGGGCGTGACCGCCATCGATCGGCTGGAAGAACAGGTAGTTGCCGTACCAGTTCGTGAAGTGCGCACCGGGCGAGGCAACCGGATGGAAGCTCGCCGCCGAGCTCTGATCCCCGGTTCCGTTGTACTTCGGGATCTCCGGATACGGGTACACGGGCCGGCTGAACGCGGTCGTGCCACTGGGCGCGTAGTTGATCGTCAGCTGGTCTGGCGCGCTGCCCTGCTCGACCCACTGCACCATCGGATAGATCAGGTCGGGCGTGGTCGCGTTGGCGTAGCCGCCCCCGCAGTGGTAGACGCTCGGGAACAGGAACATCCGCGCGAACTGCTCGGTCGACCGGAGGCCGCCGTTGCGCGCCGTGAGGATGTCGTAGTAGTCGACCGTGCCCGACGGCGGGATGCCGTTGTCGGCCCAGCCCTGCCAGATGATCAGCTTGCCCCCGTGGGCGCGGAACGCGCGGAGGTTGGTGTCCATCGCGTCCCAGGTGTCCGCCGCCGGGAACATCGAGCGGAACCCGGCGTCGTCGAACTTCCACTCGAACGGGTCGGGACCGAGCTGCCCGGGCCGGTTTAGCTGGTAGCGCAGATACGGCTGCGAGAGCCCGACGTAGTCGAGCGAATTGGCCGTGGACCCCGAACCGCCGAACGGCAGCTCGAACGTCGTCCAGCCCAGCTCAGACCCCAACGGCACTCCACCGGGGTAGAGCAGCCGCCCGCGCGGGTCGGCGGGACCCTGGTAGAACAGCCGCGCCACGTTGACCTGAGCCGGCGTCAGACAGCTCGAGTCGTCCGTCCCGGCCGGGCACTGCACGCTGGCCAGGATCTGCGGGATCTTGCTGTCGCAGTTCTGCGGGTCGGTGATGATCCCGTCGCTGGCAACCCCGTCGTCGCCGGCGCAGAACTTCAACACGGCGCCGTGCAGCGCCGGCAGCTTGTCGGCGGTGAGGATCGCGTTGCCATCCGGACCCGTGTTGACCCGGATGTTCCACGTCTGCTCCTCGGCGTTCAGCGGGCCGGCGATGATCTCCGGGGCGCCGGCGATGATCCCGTCGAAGTCGTCGGGGTAGCGCTCGGCCATCTCCATCGCCTCGCGCCCGCCGTCCGAGCAGCCGTTGTAGTAGGACCGGTTGGGCAACTGCCCGTAGTAGTCCTTGATGATCTGCCGGGCCACCACGTACAGCGCCTGCTCTGACTCGTAGCCGTACTCGTTGCGAAGCTTCTGGTCGTTGAACGCCCAGAGGCCCCCGCCGCCCAGCCCCGCGGCGCTCACGTGGCCCTCGTCGTCGGTGGCCATCGCGAAGTCGCCACCGAGTTGCGCGTCACACGACGGGAAGGTCTGGTTGCCCACCGTGCCGCAGTAGCCGCCGCAGCCGTTCTGCAGGTAGCGGCCCTGCCAGCTGCCCACCGGCAGCTTCAAGTCGAAGTGGGTCTGCGGGGCGATCATTCCCTTGACGTCGCAGTACTCGGGGTTGCCGCTCGCCGCCGGCACATCGGTCGACGAGGCGATCGCGGTCGGGTACTGCGGGTTCGCGGCCAGGTCGGTCAGGCCGGTGATCGCGCCACAGTTAGCGAGTTTCGGCTTGATGATCGGGCTGATCGGCACGAGCTTGGCCGAAGCCGCGACCAGTGGCTCGGTCTTCGCGCCGGCCACGCCACCGCCGGCGGAACCCAGCGCGACGATCACTACAACCGCCGCCAAGGCCGTGAGGACCGACACGCCCCACGCGCGGCGAACATGAATCCGCTCCAGCATCTTGTCCCTCCCTCGTTGACCGGGGCCTCCCGCCCAGATCCTCCCGCTGGCGCGTCGCGCCCGCAAGCAAACGTGCACCCACAGACAAGAGCAGCGCCAATCTAGACTTCCGGCATGGCGACGCAGACCCAGTCGCGGCTCGATCCCGCGATCTTCCGCCTTCCGGTCGACCGAATCAGGCAGGGCTATTACTCCGACGCGTACTTCGTCTACACCAAGGAGACGCTCGAACAGGAGGGCCACCAGCCGAGAGTCACCATGCAGGTGTTCCAGAAGCGGGAGTCGGTGCTGGGCGGCATCGACGAGGCGATCGCGATCCTCAAGCTGTGCTCCGGCCGCGCGGCGCCCGACGGCAGCTGGATCACCGGCTGGAACGAGCTCGAGGTGCACGCGCTACGTGAGGGAGATCAGATCGCGCCCCGCGAGACCGTCATGACGATCGAGGGCGACTACAGCCTGTTCGCCCACCTCGAGACCGTCTACCTGGGCACCCTGGCCCGCCGCTCGCTGATCATGCGCAACGTCCTGCAGGTCGTGGAGGCGGCCCGGGGCAAGCAGATCTTCTACTTCCCGGCCCGCCACGACCACTGGCTGGTCCAGACCGGCGACGGGTGGAGCGCGCACGTGGCCGGCGCGATCGGCGTCTCCACCGACGCCCAGGCCTCCTGGTGGGGCGGGCGCGGGATGGGCACGGTGCCGCACGGGCTGATCGCGGCATATGCCGGCGACACGGTCAAGGCGGCGAAGATCTTCGCCGACCGCTACCACGAAGAGATGAACATCACGGTGCTGGTCGACTTCGAGAACGACTCGGTCCGCACCGCGCTCGAGGTCGCCGACGCGCTCGGTCCGAAGCTGTGGGGCGTGCGCCTGGACACGAGCGAGGATCTCGTCGACCATTCGCTGTGGCACGAGATGGGCGGCTTCAAGCCGACTGGGGTCAACCCGCGCCTGGTCGAGAAGGTGCGGGGGGCGCTCGACGGGGCGGGCTACTCCCACGTGCGGATCGTGGCCAGCGGCGGGTTCACCGCCGAGCGGATCCGCGAGTTCGAGTCCAAGGGCATCCCGGTCGACGCCTACGGGGTGGGCTCGTCGCTGATCCGGGGCGACAACGACTTCACGGCAGATGTCGTCTGCGTCGACGGCCGCCCCTGCGCCAAGGTGGGACGCCGATATTCGCCGAATCCCCGCCTGGAAAGGGTTGAGTGACGCGGCCCTGGTGCCGATGAGCTCTCTGACGTCATGATCAAGGCGGCAACTTTCATCGGCGGGGGCGGCCCGACGACCACGGGCGCTCGCCACGTCCAGCACCTGGTCCCGTTCATCCACACCCCGAGCACATTCCTCGGGTATCCGGACGTGACCTCGTTCCTGCAGGCCTGGCTCCCGATCGTCTTCATGGGGGCGCTGGTCATCGGCGTGTTTGCGCTGATGCGGTTCATGCCGCGCACCCGGCCGGAGAAGATCAAGCCCGACGACGCTCCGAGCATCGGCTGGAGCGAGATCGCCGGCGCCGACGAGGCCAAGGAAGAGCTGCGCGAGGTGGTCGACTACCTGCGCGATCCCCAGCGCTTCCGCGAGATCGGCGCCAAGGTGCCCAAGGGCATCCTCCTGCACGGACCACCGGGCACCGGGAAGACGCTGCTGGCCAAGGCCGTCGCCCACGAGTGCGGCGCGACGTTCTTCTCGCAGTCGGCCGCCTCGTTCGTCGAGATGTTCGTCGGCGTGGGCGCGGCCCGCATCCGCCACCTGTTCAAGGCCGCGCGCAAGCAGGCGCCGGCGATCGTGTTCATCGACGAGCTCGACGCGGTCGGCGGCCACCGAGGCTTCGACGTCTCGGGCGAGCGCGACCAGACCCTGAACCAGCTGCTGGTCGAGATGGACGGCTTCACCGCCCGCAAGGAGGTCGTGGTGATCGCCGCCTCGAACCTGCTCGAGAAGCTCGATCCGGCCCTCCTGCGCCCCGGCCGCTTCGACCGCCAGATCTTCGTCTCGCCTCCCGACGTAACCGGACGCGAGCGGATCCTCGCCGTGCACTGCCGCAACAAGCCGCTGGCCACCGACGTCAACCTGGGCCTGCTGGCCCGGCAGACCTCCGGCCTGACCGGCGCCGACCTGGCCAACATCTGCAACGAGGCGGCGATCTTCGCGGCCCGGCGCGGAGTCGACCTCCTCCACATGCAGGACTTCGACTCCGCACTCGAGCGCGTGGTGGCCGGCGTGCAGTCGCGCAAGACGATGACCGACCACGAGAAGCGCGTGGTCGCCTACCACGAGGCCGGCCACGCCCTGTGCGGCGAGCTGTTGCCGAGCGTCGATCGCGTGCACCGCATCTCGATCGTCCCCCGCGGCCGCGCCCTCGGCTACACCCTGAACCTCCCCGAGGAGGACCGCTACCTCAAGACCCGCGAGGAGCTGATCGACTTCATGACGATGTTGCTGGGCGGCCGGGCCGCCGAGCAGCTTGTGTTCGGCTCGATCACCACCGGCGCCTCCGACGACCTCAAGCGCGTGGCCGAGATCGCCCACGCGATGGTCCACGAGTACGCGATGGGCACGAGCTCCGGCTCGCTGCGCGCGGTCGACGACGGGGCCGCCGAGGCCACCCGCCGGGTGCGCGACACCGAGGTCCGCGAGCTGGCCGACGAGGCCTACCGGGCCGCCCAGAAACTCGTCGACACCCACCGCGAGAACCTCGACGCGCTGGCCTCCACGCTGCTGGCCAACGAGGTGCTCGAGCGAGCCGACATCGACCGGATCATGGGCGACGTCCCCCGGGCCGCCCCCTCGCGGATCGGCGAGCTGTCGGTCGCCGCCGCCACCGCGGTCAATCCCGCGCGCCGCTAACCTGCGGCGCTCGATGCTGTCGACCATCGACCACGTCGGCGTGGCCGTCGAGTCAATCGACGCCGCCCTCGCCGTGTACCGCGACGCGCTCG
>DATFDC010000439.1:0-5364 GCA_035252415.1 Solirubrobacteraceae bacterium | reverse complement strand
CGCCACGGCCACCCAGACTAGTCACACTTCGGGCATGTGCGACTTCCATACCGATCTTCCTCCGCTCGAAACCGACGAGTACCGCCTCGACACGCCCCGGGTCCGGGACTTCGTGGCCGACGTGCGCGAGCGCATCAGCCGGGCCGCTTCGCCGGCCGACGCCTGTGAGCTGATCAGCCCGCTGTTCGCGGAGCTCCTGGCCGACGCCGACTGGCTGCCGTCCGCCTTCCAGGAGCCCGCCCCGGAGAGCGGCATGGGCGGAGGGATCGGTCAGTGGCTGGTGTTCCGCGCCGCCGACCGGTCGCTCTCGCTGTTCAGCCTGGTCGTCCCACCCGGCGCGATGACGCCCGTCCACGACCATCTCGCCTGGGGCCTGGTCGGGATCTACCGCGGCAG
Organism: Solirubrobacteraceae bacterium; assembly: GCA_035252415.1. GTDB lineage: Bacteria > Actinomycetota > Thermoleophilia > Solirubrobacterales > Solirubrobacteraceae > Palsa-465. The sequence continues at coordinate 4,968 of DATFDC010000439.1, read as the reverse complement.
CCAGGACGAGGAGTTCTACCGCCCCGTAGCCGGGCGGCTCGAGTCGCTGCGCCGGCGGCCGCTCGCCCCCGGAGACTTCTATCGCCTGCTGCCTCCGCGCGACGACGTCCACCGTGTGCGCACGACCTCGGCGCAGACGTCGGTGTCGATCCACCTGCTGGCCAACGACACCGGCTGCGTGTGGCGTCACACGTACGACGAGCGGACCGGCGAGACCAGCCCGTTCCGCTCGGGCTACGTCAACGCTGAATGCATCGCCGACTAGGGTCGCCGGCGGCGATCTTCACCCCCTCCCATCGCGGCGGCACCGGTTCTCCGCTGGTCTGCCTGCACGGCTTCACCGACACGTGGCGAACCTGGGAGCTCGTGCTCGGAGCGCTCGAGCGCAGGCATGAGGTGCTGGCACTCACGCTGCCCGGACACGCCGCCGGACCGCCGCTCCCGGACCCGCTGACCAGCCAGGCGCTGCTCGACGCAATCGAGCGGATGCTCGACGACGCCGGCCTGGGCACCGCGCACATCGCCGGCAACTCACTCGGCGGGTATCTGGCGCTCCATCTGGCCGCGCGCGGCCGCGCCCGCTCGGTGGTCGCGCTGGCGCCGGCCGGCGGCTGGGCGACCGACGACCCGTCCGCCGAAGCCACCCACGAGCACTTCGTGACCATGCAGGAGCTCTGCCGCCGCGCCGCGCCCCACGCCGACGCGATCGTCTCGACCCCGGATGGCCGGCGCCGGGCCACGCTCTACACCACCTCGGACTACGAGCACATCCCGCCGGCGCTGCTGGCTCATCAGCTCCGCGGGGTCGCGGCCTGCGACGCGGTCGAGCCGATGCTCGCCCTCGCCCGCCGGGATGGCTGGAGCCTCGACGCCGGGCGGGTCGAGTGTCCGGTGCGCATCGTGTGGGGAACCGAGGACCGGCTGCTGCCGTGGCCCTCCGCCGCGATCCGCTACGAGCGCGACTGGCTGCCGCACGCCGACTGGGTCGTGCTCGACGGCATCGGGCACTGCCCCCAGCTCGACGTGCCGCTCGAGGCCGCCGAGCTGATTCTCGGCGTCAGCGCGAGTTGACGATCGATTGCGGGTTCCTTAGACCCTGTCCGATAACGGGGCCGGGGAGGCAGAGGGCCGTACCTCGACCCACCTGCCATATGACGACGCTTATCGCCACGATCTCGATGCTCGCCGCGCTGATCGGCATCGCGGGCATCGTTCCGCAATTGATCACCATGCTGAAGGCCCGATCCTCGGCCGGCCAGTCCACGGTCGGCTGGAGCTTCGGGATCGCCACGAACCTCTCGCTGGCGTTCGTGAACCTGCTCGGCTACCACGCCCTGGTCCTCGGCTCGGGCAACCTGGCCAGCTTGTCGGGCTGCCTGACCGCGGTCTACCTGGTGCGCCGCTTCCGCCGCCGCGCCGTCGCCGACCGGGCGGTCGAGACGGTGACCGACCTGCGCACCCAGGAGTTCGAGATCCTCCGCGACGCCGTGCTGATCGAGCACCACCGGCGCACCGGCGAGCGCGAGCTCGCGCTCGCATAGGACCCGATCGGGGGCCGAGCCGCGACACCCGGCCCCCGCACGAGACGCCGATCAGGGCGTCAGCACGCGCAGCGTGTTGTCGCCGTCGTCGACGAAGTAGATCCCGTCGAACCTGGGCGGAACGGTCAGCCCGAACAGCACGCCCGCGCCGCCCGGCCCATCGGCCGCCACGTCGGTCTGGGCGCCGGCCGGGGTCGTCTCGACGATGTTCCCGTCACCCCCGTTGGCGGTGAGGATGTCGCCGTTCGGCGCCAGCGTCATGCCGAGCGGGCCGTTCAGGTCCCCGCCCGACGACACGGTCCGCCCCCCGTTCCGCGCCGGGAACTCCCGGAACGGAGCGCCGGGGATCGCCGCGATCCGGTTGCCCTGCGTGTCGGCCACGTACAGCGTCCCGTCCTCGCCCAGGGCCACGCCCGTGGGGCCGACCACCAGCGCGTCCGGATCGGTCCGCTCCGGGATCCCGGTGGCGATCACGTCCTCGTCGAGGACGCGCGGCCGCACGCCCGGGATGGTCAGCAGCTCGATCCGGACGACCGTGCCGCCGTCTACGACGTTCCCCTGCACGGTCGGCCCGCCGGTGTCGGCCGCCACCGTGCCGTTGAGGACGTCGGTCACGTACAGCGTCGTGAACACGCCGTGGTCGACCGCGGTCATGTCCCAGGGGCCGTTGATCGGGCCGCCGGCGATCGTCTCGAGCACCTGGCCCCGGCTGCCCAGCACGATCAGGCAGCCGGCCTGGGCGGTGGCCGATGTGCCGTCCGAGGTCGGCAGGCTGCCCACGATCACGAAGCCGCTGTGCGTGACCGCGAGCGCGGTGGTCAGGCCGACGCCGCCGGGGCATGGGCCGGGCAGTGTGTGGGGGTCGATCTGCGCGAACACCGAGGCGGCGCCCATGACATCGTTGCCGCCCGGCGGGATCTGCACGATCGTCGTGCCGGTTCCCTGCTGGTTGGCCGAGTCGTTGAAGTTGCTGACCAGCAGGTCCCCGCGGTGGAGCGAGCCGACGCTGTGCGGCACGGTCACGATGCCGTACGGGTTGACGTCGCCGTTGGCCGGGACCGTGGTAGCGATGGGCGACGGACTCGGCACGAACGGCGCGATGAACGGCGCCGCGTGCGCGCTTGCCGCGCCCGCCGCGAGCAGCGCGCCCAGGCAGCCACCGACGATTACGGCCGCCAGTCGCGCTCGCGTATGGGAGCACATGGGTCTCTCCTGGTTTGGATGCTTCCCCCTCGCCCCCTCGGACGACGCCTCGTCCCGCAGCCTTCCTACATGTGCGAACGCTCACCGAAGCGGCAGATCAGGTGCGCTCGGCCCAGCGCTGGGCCCAGGCCTCCAGCGGCGGGTAGAGCGCGAGGAGCTGCTGTCCCTCGTCGGTCAGGCGATAGCCCTCGCCGGTCGCCTCGGCGATCCCGGCCGCGCGCAGCTCGGCCAGCCGTTCGTTGAGCACCGACGAGCTGACCTGGCCGCAGCGCGCCTGGAGGCGGCGGAACGTGAGCGGACCGTCGCGCAGCTCCCAGATCACCCGCAGCGCCCACCGCCGGCCGAGGAGGTCGAGCAGGGCCATGATCGGCCGGCCGGTCTCCGAGCCACGAACCGGTCGACCCGGCCTCGGTATGTCGCTCATGTCGCGCCTCCTTGCGCTTCGCTTATCGAAGCGCTACGCTTTCCGAAGCGGACTATGACACAACCACCCCGCATCGCACCACTGGAGCCTCCCTACGAACCCGACACCGAGCGGACGCTCGAGAAGTGGATGCCGCCGGACAGCGGGATCGAGCCGCTGCGCCTGTTCCGGACGCTCGCCGTGCACGAGTCCCTGTTCTCGCGGATGCTGCCCCTGGGCGCCGGCATCCTCGGCCACGGCCTGATCGAGCAGCGCCTGCGTGAGGTGATGATCCTGCGCACGTGCGCGCGCTGCGGCGCGGAGTACGAATGGGGCGTTCACGCCACGTTCTTCGGTGAGTCGGTCGGGCTGACGCCGGCCGAGATCGCGGCGACCGTGCGCAGCGGCGCGGACGACCCGGTCTGGTCGGCGGCCGAGCGCGCGGCGATCGCCCTGGCCGACGAGCTGCACGACGCCGCGGGCGTGTCCGACCACGCCTACGCCGAGCTCGAACGCCACTTCACTCCGGCGCAGATCCTCGAGCTCGTGATCACCGCCGGCTGGTACCACACGATCTCGTTCGTGATCAACGCCGCCGGGGTGCAGCTCGAGCCCTGGGCAGCGCGCTTTCCCGCCGTCCGTTAGCGGCACTAGCTCACGGGTAGTGGCGCGGGACGACGCTCGGGACCGGGCATTCAATTGGCCCGGCCGGGTGCCATAGGCGCGAGGAAGCCGGTGCGCCCGGCCGGTGTGCCGGCGGCCTCGCGCCGCTAGTTCGCCGACTCGACGTCGACCTGGCGGGGGCCGCGCCCGGCGTCCTTGAGGTCGGGCTCCGGGGCTGCAGGCCCGCCGCCGTCGGCGGTGGCGTCGGCCTGATCGCCGGCGTGGCGATCGATGCCCGACTCGGTGGCCGGCGCGTCGGAGCGCGCCCGCGCGCCGAGCACGGCGTCGTCGAGATCGGAGTCCTCGGCCAGCCGCTCCTTCGGCGCGTCGGAGCCGCCCAGCTCGGGTGGTACCACGCCTTCACGCGCGTGGCCCGCCCACGGGCCCTTCACTCGCGCCTCCTGCTCGCCGGTCGGCGCGCCACCGCGCTGCTCGGTGGGCTTGACTGTGTCGTCACTGGTCATGATCGAGTCCTACCCGCGGCTGAGATAGATTGCACGCCGATGCGCTACGTCCACACCTGCGTCCGCGTCCGCGACCCCGAGGCATCGGTTCGCTTCTACGAAGCGCTCGGGTTCGAGCGCCGCGGCCGGCTCAACTTCGAGACCGCCTACAACATCTACATGGGCCTGCCCGGCGACGGCGACACGCTCGAGCTGACCGTCAACCGCGGCCGCGAGGAGGCCTACGACCTCGGCGACGGCTACAACCACATGGCGATCGTCGTCGACGACCTCGACGCCCTGCTCGAGCGGCTGAGCGGCCAGGGGATCGAGCCCGAGAAGCCGCCCTACTCCCCGGGCGGCCGGCCCGAGATTGGCCGCATCTGCTTCGTGGCCGATCCCGACGGCTACCGGATCGAATTGATCGACCGCGACTTCCCGACGCCCCAGGACCCCGACGACTGAGCGGCGTGCTTAATCCGTCACGCCGCGCTTACCCGCGCCGGCGTGACGAGCTGTGCATCTGGGGGACGCTTAACTCGTCACACCGGCCCGGGTAGGAGTTGCGTGACGAGTTAGACCCTATGGAGGACCGGCTGGTCTTCTGTCGAAGGGGAGTCGGTACCTCCCGCGCAGGCGGGGGGTGTTGCTCGCGCTCGAGGATTGCGCCCTCGGCGCGGGGTCCACAACCTGGATAGGAGGCACCGACATGCCT
>DATFDC010000438.1:0-2792 GCA_035252415.1 Solirubrobacteraceae bacterium | reverse complement strand
GCCGGATCTGCGGCGGATGGTCCGGGGCTCGCTGCGCACGGCCGGCGAGCCGATCGATCGGATCTGGCGCGCCCCCTCGCGCCGGCCCCGCCCGCTGGTGCTGGCCCTCGATGTGTCGGGCTCGATGACCCCGTATGCCCGGATGCTGCTCCAGTACCTGCACGCATCGGTGGCGGCACGCCGCCGGGTCGAGGCGTTCGCGTTCGGCACCCGTCTGACCAGGATCACCCACGAGCTCGGCGGCCGCGACCACGACCGTGCCCTGGAACGCGCCGCCGAGGCGGTGGTGGACTTCTCGGGCGGTACGCGGATCGGCGCCGCCCTGGGCACCCTGAACCGCGAGCACGGTCGCCGGGTCGGCCGGGGCGCGGTCATCGTGATCCTGTCCGACGGGTGGGATCGCGGCGATCCGGACGTGCTGGCGGACGAGATCGCTCGCCTGCGCCGCAGCGCGCACCGGCTGGTGTGGCTGAACCCTCTGGCCGCGCATCCCGAGTTTGCCCCGCTGACCCGGGGCATGAAGGCGGCCATCCCGCACACCGACGAGCTGTTGGCGGGCAATTCGCTCGCCTCGCTCGAGCAGCTAGCTGTCATCCTTGAGGAGATCTGAGTTCTTATGCAAGAGGTCCTGTCTGAGATTGGTGCTTGGAAGGAGCGCGGCGACCGGATCGCGCTCGCAACCGTGATCGCCGTGCAGCGCTCGGCGCCCCGACCGCCCGGGGCGAAGATGGCTGTGAATGACCGCGGGGAGATCGCCGGATCGGTGTCCGGCGGCTGCGTCGAGGGCGCCGTGGCCGAGATCGCCGACGGGATTCTGAAGGGCGATGCGCCACAGCTGGTCCACTTCGGGATTGCGGACTCTGACGCGTGGGATGTCGGACTGCCCTGCGGCGGCGAGATCGACGTGTGGATCCAGGCCTATGAGCCCGGCCGCTTCGAGGAGATCGCCCGGGGCGGCGGCCGCGCCGCCGAGGTCACCGTTCTGGAGGGCGCCGCACCCGGGGCCAAGCTGCTGGTCGAGGCCGACGGGGCGCGCTCCGGGTCGCTCGGGTCGCCCGAGCTCGACGACGAGGCGGCCCGCATCGCCGATGAGCTCCTCTGGGCCGAGACGTCCGAGCGGCGCGAGGGCTTGTTCGTCGACGTGGTCGGACCCTCTCCGCGGCTGCTCGTGTTCGGCGCGGTCGACATCGCGGCGTCTCTGTGTTCGGTCGCGCGGGTTTGCGGATGGCGTCCCTGGGTGATCGATCCCCGGACCCGATTCGCCACACCGGACCGCTTCCCAGACGCCGTCGAGGTGATCGGGGCGTGGCCGGAGGAGGCCGTGGCGCGGCTCGGCGGCATCGACCCGGCCACCGCGATCGTCGTGCTGACCCACGACCCCAAGCTCGACGACGCCGCGCTGGATCTCGCCCTGCGCTCCCCGGCCCGGTTCATCGGCGCGATGGGCTCGCGGCGGGCGCAGGCCAAGCGGCGCGAGCGGCTGGTCGAGCTGGGATTCGGGGATAGCGACCTCGAGCGGATATCCGCGCCGGTCGGACTCGACCTGGGTGGGATCGCCCGCGAGGAGACCGCGCTGTCGATCATGGCGGAGGTCGTGGCGGCCCGGCACGGGCGCGACGGCGGCCGGCTGGCCGAGCGCAAGGGCCGGATCCACGAGGTTCCCGCTTGATCTGTGGCTTGGTCCTCGCCGCAGGCGCCGGAACGCGCTTTGGCGAGCGGTCGAAGCTGCTGGCCGATCTCGACGGGCGGCCGCTGCTGGAGCACGCGGTGGCCGCGCAGTGCGCGGTCTCGGAATTGGAGCGTGTGGTGGTCGTGCTTGGGGCTTCCGCATCGGAGGTGCTGGATCGGGTCGACTTCATGCGGGCCGAGCCGGTGGTGTGCTCACGGTGGAGTGAGGGTCAGGCGTATTCGCTGCGTTGCGGGGTCGAGCACTTGAGCGCGGCCGGAGCGGTGAGCCGGGTGATCGTCACTTTGGGTGACCAGCCGCGGGTCTCCGCCGCGTTGATCGCTCGGTTCGTGGGCGAACCGCCTGGAACGCGGGCGGTTTATGGTGGCGTGCCGGGGCATCCGGTCGTCCTCGGCCCGGTTCAGCTCCGGGCCATCGTGGGCCTGCGCGGCGACCAGGGCGCGCGTGAATTGCTACAGGGGGGTAACAGGATCGAATGCGGCGATTCCAGCGCGGTGCGCGACGTCGACACACCCGAAGACCTGGAGGCGATACGTCATGAAGCTAGAGCAGTCCTTTGAAGTTGACGCCCCGCTCGAGCGGGTGTGGAAGACGCTGATCGACGTCGAGCACGTCGCCCCCTGTCTGCCGGGCGCCGCGGTCACCGGCCGCAACGACGACGGCAGCTACAACGGGACGTTCACGGTCAAGATCGGCCCGACCACGGCCTCCTACACCGGCCGCCTGGAGATGGAGAACATCGACGAGTCCTCGCACACCGCCACCATGCAGGCGCAGGGCACCGACAAACGCGGACAGGGTGGGGCGAAGGCCACGATCCATTCGCGGCTGGCGCCGGTCGACGGTCGCGGCACCCGGGTCGACGTGGTGACCGACTACCACATCACGGGCCGGCTGGCGCGCTTCGGGCGCGGCGGGATGATCGAGGACATCTCCGAGCGGCTGCTGCGCGAGTTCGCCAAGCGCCTGCAGAGCTCGCTGGTCTCCCAGCAGGACACGATCGTGTCGGGGGCACCCCAGCCCGTGGCCCCCGCGCCCGAGCCCGAGGCGCCGGCGCCGGTCATGCCGGCCGGCGAGCCCGAGGCCCCGGTGGCGCCCGTGGGCG
>DATFDC010000437.1:0-4183 GCA_035252415.1 Solirubrobacteraceae bacterium | reverse complement strand
GGGGCCGCGCGCGCTCGAGGCCGTCGCGCGGATCACCGACGCGGTGCCGGGCGCCGATGCCCGCCCCGCGAGCTGCGACGTCAGCGATCTGAGCGCCCTGCGTGCGTTCGCCGGCCACTTCGCCGCGCGGGAGCCGCGGTTGGAGGTGCTTGTCAACAACGCCGGCGTCATGCCCGACGACCGGACCGCGTCCGTTGACGGGCACGAGCTGATGTTCGCCACCCACGTGCTCGCGCCGCTCGGCCTGACCGCAGGGCTGACGGCGCTGCTTGAGCGCAGCGCGCCGGCACGCGTGATCAACGTCAGCTCCGGCGGCATGTACGGCCAGGCCCTGCCGGTCGGCGACTGGGAATCCGTGCGCACCACCTACAACCCGAAGAAGCTCTACGCCCGCACCAAGCGCGAGGAGGTCGTGGTCACTGAGTTCCTGGCCGAACGACTGCGCGACCGCGGCGTCATCGTGCACGCGATGCATCCGGGCTGGGCCGACACCGAGGGCGTGCGGCGGTGGATGCCCGTGTTTCGCAAGATGACGCGTCCGATCATCCGATCCCCAGCCCAGGGCGCCGACACGATCGTCTGGCTGGGCGCCGCCCCCGAGCCGCTCCGCGAGACAGGCCTGTTCTGGCAGGACCGCCGGCCCCGGCCCACTCATTACCGGCTTGGAGCGTCGCCCGGCAGCGACTCCGATAGGGCGGCGCTTTGGCGCTACTGCGTCGACGTGCTGAGCGAGGCCGGAATCGACGGGCTGGAACCGGGCCGCCATTCGGTCGCGTAGCGAACCATCCTCGTGCTGAGCTGGGTGGCCGAACGGAGTTCGTGCTCGCGGGAGACCGGTGCGTCGTACAGCCGCTCGCGCAGGTCGGCGACCAACTCCGGAGCCGCCTGCGAAGCAAGCCGCCAGCAGACCTGCGCGGCCAGCCGCACCGCGGGTGCCTCGACTGTCCAGGTGGCTTCGAACAGGCGCTCGCCGTGCGGCTCGCGCGGGCGCTCCCACCCCGTCATGCACGCCGCGAAGCTCGGCGACTCGCAGACGATCGCCCATTCGCGGGCAATCGGCTCGCCGGCGCGGATCGGCACCTCGGCCGCGGCTTGGCGGGGCCGGCGCAACCGCCGGAAGTCGGCGAGGGCGACGGCCCTCTCCGCCGTGCGGGCGAGCTCGCGCCAGCGCCCTTCCGATTGCCGGTAGAAGTGTTCGCGCTGAAAGCAGCCGAACAGCACCGGCCGCTCGGCGCGCGCGAGACATTCGTCTTCGATCGCGCGCGACATGATGATCAGCGCTCGCTTGGGCAGGAGTTGGGATTCGAGGCCGGGGAAGCGCTCGCGCAGCGCCGCGTACACCGACGGCGGTTGCTCGTCGTCTTGAGAGGTGGCGAGGTCGATGGCTGCCTGAAGGGACAGACCGCTCTCCCGCGCACGCAGCACGGCTCGCACGCGGACCAGGTCGAGCTCCGAATAGCGGCGATGTCCGCTCGAGCGCCGCTGCGGCTTGGGAAATCCATGCCGGAGCTCCCACATACGCAGCGTCGCCTCGCTGACCCCGCTGCGTGCCGACATCTCGCGCATGGTCATGCCGGGCTCCACGCGCCGCAACCTAGCGCAATCCCCGGCTCCGAACAAGTCGTATAGATTTTTCTATACAGAAGGTGATACAATCGGTGCCGAGATGAATTTGACCCGCGCCACCACAAGTGCCGTCCTGGCCCTCCGCGTCACCTACGGCCTGGCCCTCATCGCCGCGCCGGGGAAGCTGGCGCTTCGGTGGCTCGGAGATTCGGCGAACGACGCCCCGGTGCAGGTTCCCCTGCGCGGCCTCGGAACCCGCGAGGCCGTGCTCCACGCCGGAGCGCTCATCGCCGTGCGAAAGGGGGCAGCGCTCCGGCCGTGGCTGGCCGCGAGCATCGCGGGCGATCTCACCGACGTGATCGCTACCGCGGCTGGGCGCCGCCGGCTGCCGACAGGTTCACCCCTGGCCACGCTGGCGGTCGGCGGCGGCTCAGCCCTGGTTAGCCTTCTCCTTGCCGGCGTGGTGGACGCGTGAAGATCGGAATCGTCGGCGCCGGGATCTCCGGGCTGGTCGTCGCATACCTGTTGCACGACAGGCACGAGATCACCGTGTTCGAGGCGGCCGACTACGCGGGCGGCCACACCAACACGATCCGCGTCGACACGCCGTACGAGACCCACCACGTCGACACCGGGTTCATCGTGTTCAACGACCGCAACTACCCGGCCTTCGAACGGCTGCTGACGCGGCTGGGCGTGGCGTGGCAGCCCTCGACGATGAGCTTCAGCGTCAGCGACGGGCGCGGCAACTTCGAGTACTCCGGCGCGTCGCCCAACGGGCTGTTCGCCAAGCGCTCGCACCTGGTCACGCCCTGGTTCCATCGGATGGTGTCGGACCTGGCGCGGTTCAACCGGTCGGCCCGGCAGCTCGTATCCACCGCGGACAGCTCCTCGCTCGGCGAGTGGCTCGATCGCCAGCGCTTCTCGCGGCAGTTCGTCGAGCGGCTGATCGTCCCGCAGGTCTCGGCGGTGTGGTCGGCCGACCCCCGGCAGATGTGGAGTTTCCCGGCCCGCTTCCTGGCTGAATTCTTCGACCACCACGGCATGCTCGGCTTCCGGAACCGGCCGCGCTGGCGAGTGGTGCGCGGTGGGTCGGCGCGTTACGTCGAAGCACTGACCGCACCGTTCATTCGGCGTCTTCGTTTGCGGACTCCGGTGCGCTCGGTGCAGCGCGCTCCCGACGGCGATGGCGTGATCGTGTGGCCGCGCCGCGGAGAGCCCGAGCGCTTCGACGAGGTCGTGCTGGCCGTCCACTCGGATCAGGCCGTGCGGGTACTTGAGGACGCCGATGCGCTCGAGCGTTCGGTCCTTTCGGCGATTCCCTATCAGCTCAACGAGGCGGTGCTCCACACCGACGTCGGGCTGTTGCCGCACCGCCGGCGGGCCTGGGCGAGCTGGAACTACCACTGGCAGCCCGAGCCGGGTCCGCGCGCGACCGTGACCTACCACATGAACCGCCTCCAGTCGCTGCCGGCCGAGCGCGAGTTCTGCGTCACGCTCAACCGGACCGAGGCAATCGACCCAGAGCGGATCATCCGCAAGATCACCTACGCCCATCCGGTGTTCACCTCGGCGGGCGTGGAGGCGCAGCGGCGCTTCTCCGAGATCAGCGGCGCGGATCGCCTGCACTTCTGCGGCGCCTACTGGGGCTGGGGGTTCCACGAGGACGGCGTGCGCAGTGCGCTGCGTGTGGCCGAGCGATTCGGGGTGCGCCTGTGAGCTCGGCGTCGTGCCTCTACGAGGGGACGATCCGGCACCGGCGTGCCGAACCACGGCGCTCGTTCGAGCATCGGATCGCGCTGTTCTATCTTGACCTGCAGGAACTCCACGGGCTGCTCGGCGGCCGCCTCGTGGGTCCGCGCCCCGGACTGCTCCGGTTCCGCCGCGGTGACTACCTCCTGGGGTCCGACGGCACTCCGCTCGACGACGCCGTCCGCGACACGGTGCGCGCCGGGATCGGGCGGCGGCCGGCGGGTCCGATCCGCCTGCTCACCCAGCTGCGCTCGTTCGGGCACTGCTTCAACCCGGTGAGCTTCTACTACTGCTTCGACGGTGGCGGCGAGCGGGTGGACGCGGTCGTCGCCGAGGTCACGAACACGCCCTGGGGGGAGAGGCATGCGTACGTCATCCCCGGCGGTCGCGCGGACGTGGCCAAGGGGCTCCACGTGTCGCCGTTCATGGCCATGGACCATCGCTACAGCGTCAGTGCCGGCCTCCCCGGCGAGCGCCTTGCGATCCACGTCTCGTCTCGCAGGAACGATGCACCGGCGTTCGATGCCACCCTTGCCCTGCGGCGGCGGGAGCTGACCCGGGGCGCGGCGGCGCGGCTGGCCGTCCGCTATCCGTTCGCGAACCTTCGCGTGCTCGCGCTGATCTACGGGCACGCTGTCGGGCTGAAGCTCGCCGGGGCACCGGTCCATCGACATCCCGCGAGGGGCTCGGCGTGATCGACCGGATCTGCCGCTGGCTCTTGTCGCTGCTGCTCCGGCGGATCTCCGCGGGGAGCCTGATCGTGGTCGAGGACGGTTCGCGTCGCGTGTATGGGTCGGGTCCGCCGGCCGCGACGATCACGGTCCATTCGCCCCGGATGTGGCGCTCCGCTTTGACGGGGAGCCGG
>DATFDC010000436.1:0-8109 GCA_035252415.1 Solirubrobacteraceae bacterium | reverse complement strand
ATGATCGAGCTCCACTACGCCGGCGTGATCGCGAATTGGGACGGCAAACAGCGCTCCGCGGAGGCCTCGATTCGGGCCGCCCGAAAGGCCTCCATCCGGGCCCCGCGTCAAACTAGTGGACGCGGAGTGGACGCGCTGGCCATTTCGACCGACTCCTCCGCCTAATGCAAAACCCCTGGAAACAGCTGGAAAGCCCTCTGTCGGACTCGAACCGACGACCCCTTCCTTACCATGGAAGTGCTCTACCAGCTGAGCTAAGAGGGCGCTGGGCGGCAGGGTAGCGCTTCGGCGCTGGGCGAGCTACCCGTTGTAGGCGGCTTGCAGCAGGGACATCATGGTGCCGGCCGTCCCGGAGCCGATCGGGGAGCCGCTCGAGTCGGCGAAGCCGATCTCCAGGTGCGGGCCGGTGGAGATGCCGACGATTCCGGGTCCGATCGAGCTCATGACCTGGCCGGCGCCGACGTGCGTGCCGACCGCGAGTTGGTACATAGGTCCGGCGTGGCCGTAGTAGACGTAGCTGTAGCCGTCAAGGGAGCCGTCGCAGTGGAGGACGGGCGCCCAGGGGCCGAAGCCGCCGATGCCGTGCAGGACGACGGTGCCTGAGCAGACGGCGTATTCGGGCGTGTTGCCGGGCGCGGAGATGTCCACGCCCTGATCCGGCGACCACGCGCTCGGCGGCGCGGCGGCGCTTTTGGGCAGGGGGAAGGTGAAGCCGCCGCCCGATGCCGGGGCCGAACCGGAGACGACCGCCGGAGTCGAGCCGGCGCTCGGTGATGGGTTCGCGCTTCGAGCCAACGCGGCCTGGGCGGCCTCGAGCTGCGAGAGCTGATGCTGGAGGTGGCTCACCTGGTCGCGGGCACTGGCCAGCTCGCCGGCCTTGGCGTCGCGGAAACGCGCCACGGCGGCGCGCTGGCGCTGGAGGCTGGCGTTGGTCCGGGCCAGGCTGTTGCGGTCGGCGAGAACCTGATCGATGAGGACGGTCTGCCGGACCTCGAGCTTGCCGAGATGGGTGGCCTCGGCAGCGACGGCCCGGCGGGCGCCGCGCACCTGGTTGATGATGTTGACGTCCTGCTTGCGAACGCGCTGCATGAACGCCAGGCGCTCGAGCAGATCGCGGAATCCGGTGGCGCTGAGCACGACGGTCACCACATCGGGATTGTCGGACTCATAGCTCGCCACTAGCTGCTGGGCGAGCACGTTCTCGGCGTGGGCCTCGTAGGCCTCGAGCTGGGCGAGCCGGCGGCGGGCGGCATCCAGCTCGGATTTGAGCTTGGCCAGCTCGGCGCGCTTGGCGTTCAGGTCGGCCTGGATGCGGGCCAAACGGCGAGCCAGGGCGGCGATGTTGGCGTCGAGTTGCGCGAGCCGGCCCGAGGCCGACTTGACGGCACCCGACAGGGCGGACACATGGCCCTGGCCGGCGTGGATCTGCTGCTGGAGCTGGCCGATGCTCGCCGCCCGGGCGGGCGATGAGGCCAACTCGAGCCGTGCCGCCGCGCCACCGCACACGAGGGCGACCAACACCGCGCATGCGACGTGGGTGAATGGCCTGCGTCGAATCAGCATCTCGTCGGTCGCGCCCTGTCTGCGCCCACCGCGCTAAGGCGGCGGGCACGCTAACAGGCCGTCCAGCTTCCCGGTCGTCTCGGACGTCTCCTGCAAGAAAACCTGCAGCGAGCAGGAAGTTCCGCTACGGGCGCGACACCTCGGCGATCCGCAGGCCCGACGGAGCGCCGTCGGCGCGCAGGCGCTTGGCCCGGCCGGCCTGTATGCCGTCGTCGTGGAGCTTGGGCAGGAGCGCGTCGGACACGAGCACCTGCCCCGCCTTTGCCGCCGCGGTGACGCGGGCGGCGACGTTGACGTCGACGCCGAGAAAGTCGCCGCCCAGCCTGCGCGGCCGGCCCCAGTGGACGCCGGCGCGCATCCGCGGCGAGTAGCCGTCCACCTCGATCGCGCGCACCGCCTCCTGCGCGTCCAGCGCGGCCTCAACCGCCTCCGGCCCATCGAGGAAGGTGGCCATCAGACCGTCGCCGAGGCGTTTGACGATCCGGCCCTCATGCTGGGCGATCACAGCCTCGACCTCCCGCCCGACCTCGCGCAGGAGCTCGAGCACGGCGGCGTCCCCGGCCTGCAGGGCCCATTCCGAGAAGCCGACCAGATCGGTGAAGAGCAGCGCCATCTCGACGTCTCCACGACCCCGGCCGGTTGCCTCCGAGAGCGACTGCCAGACCTGAAGGGCCGACAGCCCGAGCTCCTTGGCCACGCTCTGGCGACCTGGCTGAAGGGCGGAGACGCTGCGGGCGATCACCTCGACCGGGGCTCGCCCGGCAGTCGACAGCGGGTCGCCGAACTTCTCGTCCCCCGGCAGCCGACGACGGATGCCCCGGGCAGCCGAAAGCAGCGCCGGCTCGCTGTCCAGCCGCGTGACGGCAGCGCGCAGACGGGCGAGCCGGGCGGCAGGCTGCTCGATCTGATCCGCGGGGTCCTGGATTTCCTCGCGGCGCCGATCCTGGTCCGGGGCCATCGACGCCTCAGGATAGTGACCGCTCCTGGCCGAATCGCCGGGCCCGATGAGTTTCCGAGCGCCGCCCGGTCCTAAGCCTGAAAGAGGACACGGATTGACCGTGTTCATTTCTAAGCTCCGACACCATGATGCTCCAGACATCTCCCGCCGCGCCGTCCGTGAACCACGACACCCCCCACCCCGCGATCGCCGCCCGCGCCCTGAGACGCACGTTCAAGGGCGGGATCGAGGCCGTCCGCGACATCGATCTGACCGTGTCGAGTGGCGAGGTGTTCGGCTTCCTCGGACCCAACGGCGCCGGCAAGACCACTACCGTCCGGATGCTCTGCACGCTGCTCCCGCCCACCGCGGGAAGCGCGACCGTGGCCGGGCTCGATGTGGTCAAGGACGCGGCCGAGGTCCGGCGCCGGATCGGCGTGGCGCTCCAGGAGATCGGCCTTGACCCGGTGCAGACCGGCCGTGAGCTGCTCGAGCTCCAATGCGGCCTCTACGGCATCACCGGCCACCACGCCCGAGAGCGCACCGACGCACTGCTCGAGCTGGTCGGCCTGACCGACGCGGCGAACCGGCGGACCAAGACCTATTCAGGCGGGATGAAGCGCCGGCTCGACCTGGCCAGCGCGCTGGTCCACTCCCCCGACGTGCTGTTCCTCGACGAGCCGACCACCGGGCTTGATCCGGCCTCGCGGCTGACCATCTGGGACGAGGTGCGCAGGATCAACGCCGGTGGCTCGACGGTGTTCCTCACCACCCAGTACCTCGAGGAGGCCGACAAGCTGTGCGACCGGCTCGCGATCATCGACAACGGCCAGATCGTCGCCGAGGGCACGCCCGAGCAGCTCAAGGCCGAGATGGGACACGACGTCGTCTCGGTGTCGGTGGATGACGACCAGGTTCCTGCCACCGATGCGGCGTTGGCGGGACTGCCGGGGCTCGAGCGGGTGATGGTCGAGTCCGGCGGCATAGCGCTGTACGTCGAGGATGGCGCGGGCTCGATCGCCGAGATCGTTCGGCGGCTCGAGCGCGAGCAGATCCCGACCGGCCCGATCTCGGTCGCCCGTCCGACTCTTGATGACGTGTTCCTCAAGGCGACCGGCCGGCGGCTTGAAGGCCAAGAAGGCACTCAACAACCCGCGGAGGCGACGTCATGACCGAGGTCCTGCTTCTGGGCCGTCGCGCGACGCGCGAGATCATCCGCTATCCCGAGGCGACGATCCCCACCCTGTTCATCCCGCTGTTCTTCCTCGTGGTGAACATCGGCCAGGTCTCGAAGACGTTCCCCAGCTCGACGCCGTTTCTGAACGGCCAGGGATATGTGGCCTTCCAGCTTCCGGTCTCGCTGATGTTCGCGGTGGCCACGGCCACCTCCGGCCTGGCGCTCGTGACCGAGATCGATCTCGGCTACTTCGACAAGCTGCTGGTCGCGCCGATCCGGCGCTCGTCGATCATCTTCGGCCGTCTGACCGCGGATCTCGTGCGCGGGATCCTCACCTCCGCACTGGTCCTCCTCGTCGGCATCGCGCTGGGCGCGCGCATCGAGACCGGGGTGCTCGGCGCGCTGGTGATCGTGCTCCTGTCGGCTGGGTTCGGCGTCGCCTACGCCGGCTTCGGCCTACTGGTCGCTCTGCGTACCCGAAACGTGCAGGCGACCCAGTCGAGCTTCCTGCTGTTCTTCCCGCTGCTGTTCCTGACCCCGAACTTCGTGCCGTTCGATCGCCTGTCGCCGCTGATGGAGACGCTCGCGCGGCTCAACCCGGTGAGCTACGTGATCGTCGGACTGCGCTCGCTGGTGATCGACGGCTGGGTGCTTGGACAGCTGGCGGTCTGCGTGCTCGTGATCGTCGGCATGGGGATCGTCCTGACCGGGCTGTCGCTGCGCGTGATCGCGACCTACGACCGCTGACCCGCCGGTCAGCCGCCCGACACCGGCAGCACCGGCGTGCACGCCGGGTGTTGCGGATCGGCCGGATCGAGTGCGGTCAGCACGTCGGCATCGGCGATGTGGTCGTAGGGCATCGACAGGTGCTCGCCCTGGTCGAGCGCGCATTGATCCTGCAGGAGGATGTTCGTGACGTTCGAGGCCGGGGCCAGGAACGCGGAGGTGTAAGGAGTCACCACCTCGTCATTCTTGGACTCGATCACGGTGTAGTTGACGCTTGGGTTGGTCTCACCGCCCGCGTTGAGGCTGGTGATGAACGGCGAGCCGGCCTCCTGCTCCTGACACGCCGGGCAGTCGGAGAGGAGCACGTTCGAGCCCGGGAAGTGGCCGGCCAGCGTGAAGATCCCGTTGAGCGTGGTGCCGTGGTTGGAGGGCGCCAGGCCGACCAGCGTGTGGACCGTCGAGGCACCGCCCAGGTGCTTGATGTAGTAGCGCGGCATCATGCCGCCCTGGGAGTGACCGACCAGGTCGACCTTGCTCGCGCCGGTGGCGGCGCGCACCCGGTTGACGAAGGCCTGGAGTTGCTTGGCGGAGTTCTCGATCGGGCCGGTCGCGTAGATCCCGACCGTGCCGCTGCCGTTGTAGGAGCCGTAGTTCAGCGCGAACACGCAGTAGCCGTTGTTGTAGAGGAGCGGCGAGAGCGCCTGCCAGCTGTCGGACATGTCGGCGAACGTCCCGTGGACCAGGATCACCGGATCGGGGTGGGCGGCCGACGGCTTGCAGGCCCAGTTGTTGGCGCCGGGAGGGCTCGCGGTCGGGCTGGCATGCGCGTAGCCGTAGATCCCGTTGTAGATCACCGGTAGCTGACTCGCGGCCAGCGCCTGCGGCGCCGTGCAGACCAGCGTGACCAGACTGAATGCGATCGCGGCAAGCGTGCGGCAACGCATGAGCGAACTCCCTCCCGTGAGTTGACCGTCCACACGAACTTATACCTACGGTGGCGTCGGTTCGCGCCGGTTCAGCGACCTCACCGGGCGAAGCTAGGGAACTGCTGGGAGCCGTCCGGACGCGCGTCGGCGCGAGAATGAGGACGCGCGTCTAGGGGAATGGCGGGACCAGGATTCGAACCTGGGAAGGCGTAGCCATCTGATTTACAGTCAGACCCCTTTGACCGCTCGGGAATCCCGCCGGGGGCCATGAGTCTAACGTCGGCTGTCGAGTTCGGTGAGTCCGGCTAGACCTCCGCGGGCGGGGGGCGAGCCTGAAGCGGATCACTGGCTTCCACTTCGTACTCCGCGTATTTCGGCCCTCCTAGCAGGATTCCACTTCCGCCACCGAGCACGGGCGCGGGTATGTACCACCTCCGACCATCGCCCACGTGAACGAAGAGGGCGTCGCATCGAGTTGCGTCGAGGCGTTTCACGAGGCCGCTCCAACTTTGGTTCCCGCCGCGCGTCGCCAGCGTCACCTCCCAGCGGTTCCCGCGCCAGCACGTACACGTCTTGACCTGGACGCGATCGATGTGATCGCCGAAGTCGGCGAGCAGGTCGTAGTCGGGATTCTCGAACAGAGGCTTGGCGACGAGCGCACCTGCCTGCGACAGCCAGGTCATCGCGGACAGCTCGCCGGCATCGCCCTGTCGTCTCGGTGTCCATGCCAGCTCCATGGACGGGATCATACGTTCGTCAGCGGACGGCAAACCGCTGGAAATTGCAACAAAACCGTTACAAATGCGTGCCGCGGGCGCGGGGGAACGGCGCGCTGGCACTGCGGGGCGGCGCCGCGCGCGCGCGGGAACGATGGCTATCGCGCGCGAGCGCCGGCCTACGACGCGTCGCGCAGACGCTGCGCTTCTGGCAGCGCCTCGAGCTTCTTGAGCGTGTGGTTCTCGATCTGCCGGATCCGCTCGCGGGTGACGTTGAACGCCCGCCCGACCTCCTCGAGCGTGTAGGGCCGCTCGCCGGTCAGGCCGAAGCGCATCTCGATCACCTCGCGCTCGCGCTCGGGTAGGGCGGCCAGCGCGCGCCGCAGGTTCTCGCGCCGCAGCCGCTCTGAAGCCAGCTCAAAAGGCGACTCGGCCGTCTGGTCCTCGACGAAGTCGCCCAGCTCGGACTCCTCCTCCTCGCCGATCGGCTTCTCGAGCGACACCGGCTGCTGGGCCATGCGCAGGACGTCGCGGACCTCGCGGACGTTGGTCTCGAGCTCGGCGGCGATCTCCTCGGAGGTGGGCTCGCGGCCCAACTGCTGCACCAATTGCCGTTCGACGTGAACGACCTTGTTGAGCTTCTCGACCATGTGCACGGGGATCCGGATCGTCCGGCCCTTGTCGGCGATCGCCCGGGTGACCGCCTGGCGGATCCACCAGGTGGCGTACGTGGAGAACTTGTAGCCGCGGCGGTAGTCGAACTTCTCGACCGCGCGGATCAACCCCATCGACCCTTCCTGGATCAGATCCAGGAAAGTCAATCCCCGCCCAAGGTAGGACTTGGCGATCGAGACGACCAGACGCAAGTTGGCCTCGATCATGCGCTGCTTGGCGACCATGTCGCCGCGCTCGATCCGCTTGGCCAGAGCCACCTCCTGCTCCGCGGTCAGCAGCGCAACGCGACCGATCGAGCGCAGGTACAGCCGCAGCGAATCCAGGCTCGGCTCGACGGTCAGATCGATCTCGACCTTCTTCGACGCAGCAGCATCGACCCGTGGCTCGGACGCCGCCGCCGCGCTCGCCTCCACGCTCGACGCCTCCGATTTGGCTGGACGCCCATCCCCGTCAAGCACCTCGATGCCCTGGTCGTCCAGGTACGCATGCAGCTCCTGGACCTGCTCCTTGCTGACCTCGGACTCCTCGAGCCACGACTGGATCTCGTCGATGGTCAGGAAGCCTCGCTCCTGACCCTCGGCGATCAGAGGTCGTAGTTCGTCCAGCTCCGCGATCGGAGCGTCATCACTTAAAAGGATCGCCTTATCGCTCACTCGCCCCTGAGCTCCTCCCTAAAACCACGCGCCGACGAACCCCCCGGCCAAGGGGCCCCTTCGGCCCTCTCTCTCTCATGTCTCCCGAAATGCGCCGGTCAGGAGTGATACCACAATTGCAGCGGTTGTCCAGGGAATTCAGACCGACCGGCCAGGCTGACTACCCTGTAGGGCGACCATGACTGCCAATCCCTCATCCAGCATCTCGATTTCCGACGACGTTCAGGCCCGCCGGCCGGCCGTCCAGCTTGGCCTCTCGCGCGTCGGAGTGACCGGCGTGGAGAAGGTCATCCGCATCCAGCAGAACGGCTCCGAGCAGCTGTTCTCGGCCCGCTTCGAGTGCGTGGTCGAGCTCGGGCGCGACCAGAAGGGCGCGCACATGTCGCGCTTCGAGGAGGTCGTCAACGAGGCGATCGGCGAGGTCGTGCTCGGCGAGTCGACACTCAAGGTCGAGACGCTGGCCGAGCACATCGCGCAGCGCGTGCGCGCCCGGCAAAACGCGCGCCGCGCCGAGGTCAGCATCGAGGCGCGCTTCCCCGAGCACAAGCCGGCCCCACTGTCCGGCATCCAGACCCAGGAGCTGTACACGCTCCACGGCGCGGCCGTCAGCTCAGAGCTCGGAACGCGCCGGCTGATCGGCGTCACCGCCCAGGGCATGACCGCGTGCCCGTGCGCCCAGCAGCTCGTCGCGGGGACGGCGCGGGAGCGCCTGCAGAGCGAGGGTTTCGACGCGGAC
>DATFDC010000435.1:0-3632 GCA_035252415.1 Solirubrobacteraceae bacterium | reverse complement strand
GGTCCGGTCGACGTTTCCCGGAATTATTCCGGGTTTTGTCGAACGGCCGTGCATCCACGGGGACGGACCGGACTGGACTGCGCCTCGGCCGGGGTCGGGGCGGTGGCTGGCTGGGCTATTGAGGTCCGGCGCCTCCGGGGGTCGGGGGCGGTGGTTGGCCGTTCGACCGGCCGTATTCGCGATTTCGGCAGCGGTTGGCCGTGCGGAGCTTGCGACCGGCCCGCCGGTGCCCGCGGTGATGGCCGACGGTGCTTAGCTCCCGAGAGTCCCCGCCCCGGCTGGGCTTCGCGCAAATAAGCGCCTCCTGGGTGCTGTTGTCCCGAAAGTGGCGTGGCGGGCGGAGGTTTCGGGCCTTGTGCACGGGCGAGACCGGCCGCGGGCAAGGCGGGCCTCGGGAACCGCGCGGCCGGCGAACTAGTACTTGTACTCGCGCAGGCCGTGCCAGTAGGCGCGGGCGCAGAAGCGCTCGAGGCGCCAGCAGACCAACGCGAAAGCGAGCATCAGCACGCCGAAGCCGGCCAGGCCGCCGAAGGCGCTGTTGAACACCGGGACGAGCGCCATCAGCCAGCACCAGGCGGCGAACCAGGCCAGCGGTTTCCACGGCAGGCGCCAGGTCCAGGGCCGGTGCTCGGGCGGCGCGTCGCCGGGCGGCTCCCATGCGTGCTCTGGGGGTTCCCAACCGCCGTCGTCGTGCACGAGGCCGAAGACGAGCATCGTCACTCGATTATAGGCTCGGCCGGAGGCCCGTTTTCGGGGGCGCGGCGCCAGACGGTGGAGCCGTCCGGCGCGGTGGCGCTCTCGATCGCCCCGGTCGTCGCGAGCGCCGCCAACTCGGCTCGGAAGGCGTGATAGGGGATCAATCCGAGGCGGGCCAGGGTGACGTAGCCGACCCGGTCGTAGAGGTCCGACGTGCTCGTCGGGTCGGTGGAGATCACCGCCATCAGCGTCGAGGTACGGGACACCGAATTCACGGTAGCTCAGGCCGCGCGCGGCTTCAGGTCGCGGGCCTGGGCGGAACGGGAGAGGACGGCTTCAGGTCGCGGGGCCGGGCGGGAGGGGCGAGGCAGGCTTCAGGTCGCGGGCCCGAGCGGGAGGGGAGATGCCGGTTTGAGCTCCTCGAGGCGCAGGAGCGTCATGGCGCGGGCTGCGCCGCCTCGAGTCGAGAGGCGGACCAGCACGCGCTGAAGCTGCGCCACCTCGCGGGCGACCACGAGCAGCATCGCGTCGGTCTCGCCGGTGACCCAGTCGGCCGAAATGACCTCGGGCATGTCGCGGATGGTTTCGCGAAAGCGCCGGTACGCGGTATCTCCGTGACGCTCGAGGGTCACCGAGACGTAGACCTGAAGCGGGAATCCGGCCTCGGCCGGATCGAGGCGGGCCACCACGCTGCGCACGATGCCCGACTCCTTCAGACGGCGCACGCGATGCAGGGTCGCGGCGGGGGACAGACCGACCAGTCGGGCCAGCTCGACGTTCGAACGATCGGCGTCCGCCTGGAGCTCGTCCAGCAGCTTCACATCAATCAAATCAAGCGAAATGGCCATTTCACAAAATATTTCATCGTTTTGAGGCGCAGATGTCAAATCAGACTGGAGTCGTGCGGCAATCCGCCGATCCTCATTCATATGAAGTCGCAGAACCGATCCGCCCTGTTCGCGCTCGCCGCAGCCGGCACGCTGTGGGGCCTCAACGTCCCCCTGACCAAGCTGGCGCTGGGTTGGCTCGGGCCGGGGTGGCTCACGGTGGCGCGCTTCCTGGTCGCCGCGCCCGTACTCGGCGTGGTCGGGCGGCGAGGCCTGCGGGCGGCGCTGACCCCGGCAATCCTGGTCTCCGGGACGATCGGCTTCGGCGCGGTCATCCTGCTCCAGAACGCCGGCATCGAGCGGACCAGCGTGAGCCACGCCGCGATGATCGTCGGCGCCATTCCCGTGCTGGTGGCGGTGATCGCCGCCGGTCTGGGCGAAGCTGCGACGCGACCGCTCACCTGGGCCGGCTACGGGGTCGCGCTGATGGGCATCGCGTTTGTCGCCGGTGCGGGCGGTGGTGGCGCCAGTCCGCGCGGCGACCTGCTCGTCCTCGGCTCGGCCGTGCTGTCGGCCGGATTCATCGCGATTCAGCCGCGCCTGCTGGCCGGGCGCGACGCGGCAGCGGTGACCTCCGTTCAGTTCGCCGGGGGCGCGTTGGTGGCCCTTCCGGTCGCCATGGTCTCCGGCGGCGTCCCGCACGGACCGACGGCGATCGTCCCTGCGCTCGCGCTGGTTGCGCTTGCGCTGGCCGGGACGCCGCTGCCGTTCTGGCTGTTCGCGTTCGGCCAGGCCCGTGTCCCGGCCGAATTGGCCGGCGCGTTCTTGAATCTCGAGCCGGTGGTGGGCGCGGCGGCGGGGTGGTTGGCGCTGGGTGAGCCGGCCGGCATCGGCCAGCTCATCGGGGTTGCCGCCGTGCTGGCCGGAATCGCCATGAGCACGATGCCCGCCAGGCCCGACGGCTCGACCGCGCCGGTCGGGGTGCGCCTCCGTCGGCTCGCTTACGAGGTGCTCAGTTTCAGAGCGTGAGCCTGCTCACCGCCACCACGGCCGGCGCCGGATGTGGGCAACCTGGGCAGCCGGCTTGACGAGCTCTCCCAGATGCTCTGCGAGATGGCTGAGGTGCTCGCACAGCCAGACGCCGTAGTAGGACGGGGTATCGGGGGTCACCAACGCGGCGAAAGTGGGCGGCTGGAGCTCGCGCGGCGCGACGTGAGTGGGCGGTGCGACGAGCGCGGCGAGCTCCTCGTACCACCTCGCCAGGGTGTCGGTCCGCCGCTCGAGGGTGTCCCGCACGCTCGCGAGCGCGCTCGCATCGCCGGGAAGCTCGGCGATCGCGCGGGCGGTCAGGCGCAGCCGGAGCGATCCGCCGACCAGGCGCCACAGGTCCTGCCGAGCGACGTGCTTGGTGCCCTGCTCGGCGAGCAATCCGCGGAGCGCCTCATCCAGGCGCGTACCCGCCGCGGCGGCCGGGATCGCCGCGTCGGGCGGGGCGCCACGCAACCCGGCCGCCCAGTCCAGGGCCTGCCTCAGGTAGGCCGCTCCCGTGCGGTAGGCGTCGGCCAGGTCGTCGCCGACGACGGCGGCCACGCCGCGAGGCCAGAACAAGATCCCGACGGCCACGCTGACCGCGCACCCGATCGCGACGTCCTCGATCCGGACCACGCCGACCTGCCAGCCGACCGGGGCGAGCAGGTTGAACAGGATGGCCACGGTGACCGTGAAGGCCGCCTGGCCGACCACGAACGGGGCGGTTCCGGGCGCGTAGGAGGCGACCAGCACCGTGACGGGCAACGCCACCCACAGGGCGGTCGAGCCGTTGCCGATCGCGAGCAGGAGCACCCCGCCGACGACGAAGCCGAGCGCGGTGCCGGCCAGCGCGCGCAGCGCGGTTGCGCCGGTCGATGCGGCGTTCGTCCGCAACACCGACAGCGTTCCAAGCACGACCCAGAAGCCGTGCTGGACGCTTCCCAGATCGGCCACCGCCACGGCAGCGCCGAGGGCCACCGCGCCGCGGAGGCTGTTGACGAACCAGACCGAGCGGACGCTCGCGTGGGTGTGAGCCGCCGAAGCCACGCTCGAGACCCGGCGGCCGGCCCGCGCGGCGGC
>DATFDC010000434.1:0-3561 GCA_035252415.1 Solirubrobacteraceae bacterium | reverse complement strand
TCAAGCCTGCTGCGGAGAAGACCTCCGAGCCGGCCAACAAGGCCACGCGCACGGTGCGCGTCGACGCCGAGCGTCTCGACGCGCTGATGCACTCGATGGGCGAGCTGGTCATCCACCGCACCGCGGTGGAGGCACTGACCGCCAATCTCGAGGTTGAGGGCCTCCAGCAGGCCGTGCAGGAGCTCACCCGGTCATCCCAGGCGCTGCAGGCGATGGTCATGCAGGTCCGCATGATCCCCGTCGACGTGGTGTTCCTGCGCTTCCCGCGCCTGATCCGCGACCTCTCGACCAAGCTCGGCAAGGAGGTCAAGCTCGAGCTGATCGGATCCGAGACCGAGCTCGACCGCACTGTGGTCGACGCGCTCGGCGACCCGCTCGTGCACCTGGTGCGCAACGCGATCGACCACGGCCTCGAGTCGCCTCAGGACCGCATCGAGGCCGGCAAGGCCCGCCAGGGGACGATCCAGATCGCCGCCCGCCACGCCGGCGGCAGCGTGGTCATCGAGGTCCGCGACGACGGCAACGGGATCAACCCCAAGGCCGTGGCCAAGAAGGCCCTGTCCCTCGGCATGATCGACGAGGACGCCGCGGAGAACATCGACATGCGCGGCGCGGTCGAGTTGCTCTTCACCTCGGGCTTCTCGACGGCCGAGACGACCAGCGACATCTCCGGCCGCGGCGTCGGCATGGACGCCGTGCGCGAGAAGATCCGTCAGCTCGGCGGCGAGGTCGTGATCGAGTCCACCCCCGGACAGGGCACCACCGCCCAGATCCGTCTCCCGCTGACCCTGGCCATCGTCTCGGCGCTGCAGGTCGACGTCTCCGGCGTGCCGTTCGCGATTCCGCTCGACCGGATCGAGCGCACCCTGCGCCTGTCCGAGCAGACGGTTCGCTCGGTGGCCGGCAGGCAGATGCTGGTCCTCGAGGATGGCGTCCTGCCGCTGCTCGACGGAGCCGAGGTGTTCCGTCGCGACACGGTCGGCGAGCACGAGTTCGTCGTGATCATCCGCGCCCAGGACAAGCGTCTCGCCCTGGCCGTGGACGACCTGGTCGGTCAGCGCGAGCTGGTCACCCGGCCGCTCCCGGAGATCGTCTCCGACGGCGAGCCGGTATCCGGCGGTGCCGCCCTGGCCGACGGTCGGATCGCGCTGATCGTCGACTGCGACGCACTTGCTGCCGATAACACGGGTAGCCGTGGCGCCGCCGTCGCCGCCATCGCGGCCTGAAGCTTCAGACAAACAAACCAAACATCGAATACAGGAGCCCTGATCAGTGACCCCTCGCTACACCGAACTGCAGCTGGATGCGTTGCGGGAGTTGGCGAACATCGCCTCTGGTAACGCCGCGACCTCCCTGGCGCAGATGCTCGGGCGAGAGGTCGAGCTGAACGTTCCCCGTGTCCTCGCCCTCCCCCTAGCCGACGCCGTCGACGCGTGCGGGAGCCCTGAGGAGGCGACCGTCAGCGTCGTCATCCCGCTCGACGGGGACGTCACGGGCGTCGTGCTCCTGCTGATCGAGCCCGAAGGCGCCGAGGCGCTGTGCAAGCTGCTCGGTGTCGACGCCTGGGATGAGATCGGCGAGTCGGCCCTGCGCGAGATCGGCAACATCCTCGGGACCTCCTGCCTGAACGCGCTGGCCTCGATGACCGGACTGCACCTGGAGCCCCGCCCGCCGCATCTGACCACCGACATGCTCGGCGCGATCGTCTCCTCGTTGGCTCTCTCGCAGACGGCGACCACGGAGCTCGTGCTCGTGCTCGACTCCGAGCTCTCGATCGCCGACGAGCCTTGCTCGATCTCGTTCGTCCTGCTGCCGACCGAGGGCGGCGTGGCGGATCTGCTCGCGCCGTTGGGCCTTGCCGAAGCCGCATAGTCATGAGGTCGGTACGGATGGGCGAGATCGAGGTGTCGAAGCGCACCGGCGAGGAGCTCGTGGCCCGTGGCCTGGGCTCCTGCATTGGCCTGGCGCTGATCGACCGCTCCTCCGGGGTCGCCGGGATGGCTCACATCGTGCTGCCTGAATCCAATGGTTCGAACCACGAGCCCGGCAAGTTCGCCGACCTGGCCGTGCCCGCGCTCGTCGCGCAGATGCAGAAGGCCGGAGCCGTGACCCGCCGGCTCGAGGCCGTGCTGGCCGGTGGCGCGCGGATGTTCGAGCTCGGCGAGATGGACATCGGCGCCCGCAACTCCGCCGCCGTCAAGGCCGGGCTTAGCCGCGCCGGACTGCGGGTCCGGGCTGCCGACACCGGGGGCAACCGTGGCCGCACCATGCGCCTGACCGTGGGCGACTTCGAGGTCACGGTCAAGGAGGCCGGCGGCCAGCCGGTCACGCTGTACGACGGTGGTCCGGCCGCGCGCCGCGCCCAGCAGGCGGTACGGGCATGAGCGGCGATCGCATGAGCGCCGATCAGGTCGCCGCGCTGGTCGAGGCGGCCAAGCAGGGTCAGCTGCCCGAGCAGCCCGCCGCCGGCCCCACTCGCCGGGCGCCGCGGCTGCGCACGGTCGACTTCTCGCGCCCGACCAAGTTCACCTCAGACCACCAGCGGCGGATCGAGCGCGCGATCGACGCGTTCTGCCAGACCTCGGTCACCCGCCTGTCGACCGAGCTGCGCACCGCGATCGAGCTCGAGACGCTCAACACCACCCAGGCCACGTGGTCGGGGGCTCAGTCCCAGCTGCCCGCCGGCTCGCTCTGGGTGACCCTCGACGTCCAGCCGCTCGGCACCCGGATGCTGTTCACGGTCGAGCAGTCGTTCATCCTGATGTGCCTGGACTGCCTGCTGGGCGGTACGCCGGACAAGCCGCCGCGGGAGCGGCGCTTCTCGGAGATCGACACGATGCTCACCCAGCGGCTGATCGAGTCGATGGTTCACCAGATGTCCCTGGTCTGGCAGGACCTGGCCGGGATCAGACTGTCGATCGTCGAGATCGAGACCTACAACGACGCCAGCCAGATCGCGGCCGTGTCCGAGCCCACCCTGGTCGTGATGATCGAGAGCCGGATCAACAAGCACTCGGCGTCGATGGGGCTCCTGATCCCCTGGCTCGCCATCGATCCGGTGGCCGACAAGCTGTCGGGCAAGGAGAGCCGCGAAGCCGAGGCCGACCTGGTCGGCGCCGCGGAGATCGGCCGCGCCGTGGCCGGCGTGCCGGTGACCCTGCGGGCCGAGGTCGCCGCGATCGACCTGCCGATCGACGAGATCCTCGCCCTCGGCCCCGGCAGCGTGATCAAGCTGGGCGTCCAGGCCGATCAGGGCGTGACCGTGTTTGCCGAGAACGTCAAGCTGGCCCGCGCGCAGCCGGGCGCCAACGGCCCGCGCCGCGCCGTCCAGGTGTCCGGCACAGAGCGGAGGTACGGATGAGCACCCAGCAGGACATCACCCCCCGCGAGGCGCTCATGCGACTGGGTGCCTCGACCGCCGAGGCGATCGCCCAGGTGCTCGAGATGTTCGCTCCCGGCGCGGTCCAGCGCGGTGAGGTCACCGTGGTGGCCGATGGCGCATCGCCGTTTGCCACCGCGGTGAGGTCACCGTGGTGGCCGATGGCGCATCGCCGTTTGCCA
>DATFDC010000433.1:0-17291 GCA_035252415.1 Solirubrobacteraceae bacterium | reverse complement strand
AGCCCGGTGGCGGCGCCCAGTGCGACCAGCAGAGGCGCAGGAGCGCCGGACCCGAGCAGTCCGTCGGCCACAAGCACGGCCGCGGTGGCCACGGCGCCACCGACCAGCATCGGGGTCTGACCGCGGCGGTCGACCAGGCCTCCAAGCATCGGGGCGGAGATCGCGCTGGCCACAGCGTACGCGCCACTGACCAGGCCGGCGATCGCGTAGGAGCCGGTCACATCGTGGGCGTGCACCAGCAGGGCCAGACTGAACATGGCGAGGGGAAGCCGGGCGACGATCGAACTGCCCAGGAGGGCACGCGCGCCCGGGGCCGAGAGCATCGAGGACTGGTTGGTCATAGCCGCAACATAAGCCGCCAGCGGCCCAGTGATAAGAGCCAATTCCAAGCCGCTTCAGTGAGCCGCTTTAGACCCGGGCGGTTCTCACAGGAGGTCAGCGATCGTCGCGATGCCGCGCTCGATCGCCGGCTCGGTCAGGTTCCCGAACCCGAGCACCAGCCCCGGCGCCCCGGCGCGACCGCTCGGCCGGTACATGCTCATCCCGTACAGCCCGACCGAGCGCGTTCGTGCCTCGGCCACGATGCCCACCTCGTCGGCGTCGTCGCGAAGCTCCGCCACGGCGTGAAACCCGGCCGCCAGGCCGTGCACGGGAACTCCGGGCGCGTGTTCGCCCAACGCGGCGAGCAGCGTGTCGCGCCGCGCCGCGTACACCCGGCGCATGTGGCGCAGGTGCCGGTCGAAGCGACCGGATTCGATCAACCTGGCCAGCGCGAGTTGCTCGAGCCCGGGCGACCCCCGGTCGCTCAGGCGCTTCTCCTCGGTCACCGAGTCGAACAACGTCGCCGGGCACGCCACCCATCCCAACCGCAGCGACGGGGCCAGCGACTTGCTCACGGTGCCGATCAGCGCCACGCGCTCGGGAGCCAGGCCCTGGAGCGCGCCGACCGGATCCCGGTCGTAGCGAAACTCGGCGTCGTAGTCATCCTCGACGATCGTCGCGTCGTGCTCGTTCGCCCATCGCACCAGCGCCTGTCGCCGCTCGGGCGCCAGGGCGGTTCCCGTCGGGAACTGGTGCGTCGGAGTCAGGATCACCGCGCGCACGCCACTGTCCGCGAGCGCTTCGACGTCGATTCCTCGCTCGTCGACCGCCACCGGCACCGCTTCCATGTCGAGCCGGGCGCAGATCGTCAGGTAGTCGTTGTCGCCGGGGTCCTCGATGGCCACCCGCCGGATCCCGGTCTGGGCCAGCGAGCACAGGACGAGGTTGACGCCCTGCGCGAAGCCGTTGCACAGCACGACCTGCTCGGCGTCGGCCACGGCGCCGCGGACCCGGCGCAGGTATCCGGCCAGCACTCCGCGCAGCACCTCCAGGCCGCGCGGATCGCCATACCCGAGGTCGGCCGGCGTGGCCTCGCGGCAGGCCTCGCGCAGCGCCCACGCCCAGTCGCGACGGGGAAAGCTGGTCAGGTCGGGAACGCCAGCGCGGAAGTCGACCGCGAGCCGAGAACGGGGCGACGCTGCCGGGCGCTCCGGTAGCTCGGACGGCGCCACCGCGTTCGCCGCAACCCGCGTGGCCGAGCCCGACCTCGAGCTGAGAAAACCCTCGGCCTGAAGCTGTCCGTAGCACTCGAGCACGAGCCCACGCGACAGTCCGAGCTCGGCCGCCAGGGCCCGGGACGACGGCAGACGCTCGCCCGCGGCCAGGCGCCCCGAGCGGATCGCGTCCCTCAGCTCGCGCTCGAGCTGGACCCGGAGCGGCTCGTCACGCGAGCGGTCGAGCGCGAGCAAGAGTTCCGGCCCCAGACCGGCCCACTCAACCGGCATGGAAACGCATCCTATAGCTGCACAGCGCGCCGATCGCATAGGGTGAGCGCATGCCAGATCGGAACCTCACCGGCCTGCTCGAGGGCGGCGCCTTCTTCGAAGGTCCCCGCTGGCACGAGGGCCGCTGGTGGGTCTCGGACTTCTATCGACAGGCCGTCTACGCGGTCGGCACCGACGGGAGCGAAGAGCTCGTGGTCGAGGTCGAGAACCAGCCATCGGGGCTGGGCTGGCTCCCCGATGGCTCGCTGTTGATCGTCTCGATGAAAGATCAGCGGATCCTCCGGCGCGACCGGCAGGGCAACGTGTCAACCCACGCCGACCTCGGCTCGTTCACCGAGAGCCCGCTCAACGACATGGTCGTCGACACGAACGGTCGCGCCTGGGTCGGCTGCTTCGGGTTCGACCTGATGGCGTTCGCCGACCCGCAGCTCGCCCCGCTGATGCGCGTCGATCCGGACGGCACGGCGACCCTGGCCGCCGACGAGATGATGTTCCCCAACGGCTCGGTGATCACCCCGGATGGCGGCACGCTGATCGTCGGGGAGACCGCCGGCTGCCGTTACACCGCGTTCACGGTCCAGGGCGACGGCTCGCTGACCGACCGGCGCGTCTGGGCCCAGCTGGCGCCGACCCCCGAGCTCGGTCCGCTCCAGGAGATGCTTCCGAAGATGACCGTCGGGCCGGACGGCTGCACCCTGGACGCCGAGGGTCACATCTGGTCGGCCGACGAGGCCGGGGCGCGCTGCATCCGGATCGCGCCCGGCGGCGAGATCGTGGACGAGATCCGAACCCCCGAGGGCCTCGGCTGTTTCGCCTGCGCGCTGGGCGGCGAGGACGGGCGCACCCTGCTGATCTGTGGAGCCCCCGACTTCCTCGAGACCAATCGCCGCGAGTCGCGCGAGGCGGTCCTGCTCACCACCACGGTCGACGCCGCCCACGCCGGGCTCCCGTAGCGTTGCGGCTGCGCGCGCTCGCACTCGAGGATTGCGAGACGCTCCTCTCGTGGATCCCCTCGGCCGACGCGCTGTTCCAGTGGTCGGGCCCGTGGGACTTCCGCTGGCCGCTTGACCGACTCCAGTTGCAGTGGGACCTTCAGCGAGCCGGCGATCACCGCCGCATCTACGTCGCCGTGAACACCGCTGATGAGCCGACCGGGCACGCGATGCTGACCGTCCAGCCCGAGCACGGTCTCGGTGTGATCGGCCGCGTGCTGATCGATCCGGGCCGCCGCGGCGAAGGCCTCGGCACCGCGCTGATGCACGAGATCGTCCGGGTCGGCTTCGATCAGCTCGGCCTGCACCGCCTCCAGCTGAACGTGTACGACTTCAACCTCGGAGCGATCGCCTGCTATGAGCGCGCGGGGTTCGTGATCGAGGGACGGCTGCGGGACTCCACGCGAGGAAGTACCGGCTACTGGAGCGGGTACCTGATGGCGCTGCTCGAACCCGAGTACCGGGCCCAGGGCGATCCGCAGCCTGGCGGCGTGCTGGTCCGACGCGCGCGGTTTGCCGACGCGCCGATACTCGCGCGGCTGCTCACCGACCTTGGCTACCCGCAGGAGGCAGAGCAGACCCATGCTCAGCTCGCGGCGTGGGCCGGCGACCCGCGCGGGACCGTGCTCGTCGCCGAGTCCGAGGGATCGCCGGCGGGCCTCGTCGCCGCCTACGCCACCCGGCACGTGGAGCGGCCCGGCTCATTCGCGCGGGTGGTCGCGCTCGCGGTCGACCCGGCTCGGCGACGGTCCGGGCTCGGCCGGCGGCTGCTCACGGCGGTGGAGGCATGGGCCGCCGAGCTGGGGTGCCACGACATCGAGATCACCAGTTCGCGCCACCGCGGCGACGCGCACGCGTTCTATCGGTCCCTCGGCTTCGTCGACCAGTGTGGCCGCTCGGCCCGGTTCAGACGGCCGCTGTCTGTCACGAGTACTGATCGATCAGCCCGCTGAGGAGCCCGGTCAGCGGGGTCAGCTGATGCGGCTCGTGCCCAGTGCCGACCTGGATGGTGTGATGCCGCACGTAGATGATGTAGACGACGGACGGCGAAGGGGAGCCGAAATAGGCCTTCTCGGGCGTCTCCCTGGCGATCGCGGCGAGGTGCTGCAGTTGCCCGAGCTCGCGTCCTCCGAGCTGGAAGGTCTTGTGCGTGTTGCCGCCCAGCTCGCCGACGAAGATCGCCACGTAGCCGGTGCCGTCGGTGCGGACGACCACGGTCTGCCAGGTCGCGCCGTTGGTTCGGCGCATCGAGACCAGTTGCGGCGCGTGCGATTCCGCGACGAAGTGCCGAGGGACAGGTGGTTTCGGTGCGGGTGGCGGCGCCGATTGATGGCTTCCGCCACAACCGGCAAGCGCAACCGGCAGCGCCAGCAGGCCGCACCGTGCGGCAGCACCAATCCTCATGGCTCAAGGATATGCCCTCGATCCCGCGTGGCCTCTCGGCGCGACGAGCCGATCGAGCGGCCCGGCGTCGTGCTGGCGCTTGCCGTGCCGGTAAAGATCTGTGACACGCCGCGAACCCTACGAGCGCAGCAACCACCGCACGAAAGGACGGGCAGATGGGCAAGGTAGTCGTGATGAACAGCGTCTCGCTTGACGGCGTGATGCAGGGGCCGGGACGCCCCGATGAGGACACTCGGGACGGATTCACCCTCGGCGGCTGGGGAGTTCCGTACGGCGACGAGGTGACGGTCGCCAAGATGGGCGAGCGGATGGGCGAGGATCGCGCGTTTCTGTTCGGGCGGCGCACCTACGAGCAGCTGCTCTCGTCCTGGAACGCGCGGGGCGGTCCGTTCAAGGACGCCCTCATCGAGACGGACAAGTTCGTCGCCTCGAGTAACCCCGCGACGAGGCTCGAGTGGCCGAACTCGACGCTGCTGCACGGGGACGTTCCCGCCGTCGTGGCCGACCTCAAGGCGAAGTCCCCCACGAACCTCGTGATCATGGGCAGCGGGGTTCTGATCGCGTCGCTGATGGCCGCCGACGTCATCGACGAGTACCTGCTGATCATCGCGCCCGTGGTGCTGGGCAGTGGCCGGCGCATGTTCCCCGACGGCGTGCGGGCAACCCTGCGGCTCACAGAGAGCATGACCACGGACAAGGGCGTCGTGCTGGCCACCTACCAGCCGGCCCGTCGCGAGTAACGCCTGGCCGCGATCACCCGGCCGGCGCACTGACGCCGGTGACCGCCCCCGCATCGGGGACCACCTCGGCTCCGCCCAGGAACCGGCGCGGGTTGACGATCATCATCTCGTCGATCTGCGCCTGCGTGACCCCCTCCTGGCGCAGCGCGGGCAAAACCTCGTTGCTGATCAGCAGGTAGTCGGGCTTCGCGTCCGCGAACGCCGGGTCGCCGACCATGAAGTCCAAGAAGCAGGCAGCGTCGTGCGAGAGGTGAACGCGGCTGCCGAATCCCTCGCCAAGCAGCGCGAGCAGCGTCCTGATCCGGTCGGCCAGCGGGTTGAAGTGCTCGATGCCGAAGCGATCGCAGCCGAGCCAGGCCCCGCTGTCGGCGATCGCGCGCAGGTAGCCGAGGTCGTTGCTGTCCCCGGCATGGGCGATCACGATCCGCTCGGGCTTCACCCCGTGCCCGGTCAACGTCTCGAGCGCATCGAGGCCGGTCCGCGCCTCCGCGTTGGTGTGGACCATGACCGGCTTCCCGGTCTCGATCGCCGCGATCGCGATCGCCT
The DNA here is from genome assembly GCA_035252415.1 of Solirubrobacteraceae bacterium. GTDB lineage: Bacteria > Actinomycetota > Thermoleophilia > Solirubrobacterales > Solirubrobacteraceae > Palsa-465. The sequence goes on along the minus strand of DATFDC010000433.1, from coordinate 11,783 downwards.
CGAGTATGCGCGGGATGTCGCCGATCACGCCGTGCCGCTCGACCGCGCACTTCAGGAACGCCGCCTTCACGCCGGTGACGTCGATTCCCTCGCGGATCTCCCGGATGAACAGCTCGGCGATCGCCTCCACCCGGCGATACCCGAGGAAGTTCGGAAGCTCGAGAAACGCGTACACCCCGGTCGCCACCACGATGTTCAGATCGACCCTGGTGTTGAGTTCCTGGATCCGCGGGATATAGCGCCCGAGGCCGTGGACCGTCGGGTCGACGATGGTTTGAATGCTCGCGTCACGCACCGCGCTCAGCTTGGCCACCGCGTCATCCAGGCGCTCCTGCTCGTTCCAATAGCTCGAACCGAACGTGTGACCCCAGTTCTGGAGCGCCTCCGGTTGCAGGATGAAGATGTGCTCGTGCATCAGGGTGGTGCCCAGCTCGGCCGCATCCACCGGGCCGCGGACGGTCTCAACCGTTGGCATCGCAGTTACTCCTCTCTGGTTTGGGAAGCTGCCCCCCGGAGGACGGCATCCGAAAGGCTCTTGGCGCCGCCGTGCGCACTCTGGCCACCATCGATGGCGATCTCGGCGCCGCTTATGAACGACGCCTCATCGGAGATCAGGAACACCACCAGCGGCGCGACCTCCTCTGCCTGGGCAACGCGACCCAACGGCGTCACCTCGAGATTCACTTCCCGGAACGCTTTCGGGGCCGTCGCGGTCATCGGCGTCTCGATGAAACCAGGAAAGATCGCGTTGGAGCGGATACCGCGCGGTCCCAGCTCCATGCTCGCCACGCGCGAGAGGGCTCGGATTCCCCACTTGCTGATCGTGTAGCCGACCGCGTGGTAGGCGACGAGTCCCGCGACCGAGCTGACGTTGACGATCGAACCGCCCGCCGGCATGAGCGGGGCGAGCGCCTGGATCCCCAGCAACGCGCCGTGGACGTTGACCGCCATCACCCGGTCGAGCTCGGCCAGCGTGATCTCGTCGAGGCGCAGCCGCAGCACGACGCCGGCATTGTTGACCAGGCCGTCGACGCGTCCGTAGTGCTCGCGCAGCCAGCCGGCGAGCTCCGCCCAGGCCGCCTGGTCGGTTACGTCGAGGGGGCGCACGACAATCGGTGCCTCGAGCTCGGGGGCGGCCAGATCGGTCGCGATCACCGTCGCGCCCTCCGCGGACAGCGCCCGGGCCTCGGCCGCGCCTTGGCCGCCGGCGGCGCCGGTCACCACTACCACCTTGCCCTCGGTGCGCCCCATGGGCGGCGAAGATTAGTCCCCTTGCGGCGCCGCGCATTCGCAACCGAACCGGCAAGATCTCATGAGTGCGAGCCAACGGGCCGATCACCGGACGGGTGCTGATTACCGGCGCGGCCGGCGCGATCGGCTCGTGCCTACGCGAGGGCTTGCGAGCGCAGGTCGGCGAGCTCGTGCTCACCGATGCGCGCGCGCTCGGGCCGAGTGGTAATGAGCGCTTCATCCAGGCCGACCTGGCCGATCGCGACACCGTGATGCGAGCCGCCGAGGGCGTCGACGCGGTCATCCACCTCGGGGCGATCCCGACCGAAGCATCGTTCGACGAGCTGCTCGGGCCCAACCTGATCGGGACGTTCAACGTGTTCGAGGCGGCACGCCGGGCCGGCGCGAGGCGCGTCGTGTTCGCGAGCTCGAACCACGCCACCGGCTTCTATCCGGTCGAGCAGCGCCTGAGCGGCCGGGACGCGCCCCGGCCGGACACCCTCTACGGCGTCACCAAGGCCTACGGAGAGGCACTGGGCAGCCTGTACGCGGACAAGTTCGGCCTGGAGGTGATCTGCATCCGCATCGGCTCGTTCGGCGAACGGCCCCGGCAGGTCCGCGAGCTTGCCACCTGGCTGAGCTTGGAGGACGCGGTGCGGCTGTTCGCGGCTTGCCTATCCGCCCCGTCCGTCGGCTTCCGCGTGATCTACGGGGCCTCGGCGAACACGCGGCTGAACTGGGACCTCTCCGCCGCCCGCGAGCTAGGCTATGAACCGCAGGACGACGCCGAACGGTTTGTCGCCGACCTCAGCGGCGAGCCCCACCAGTCACACGGCGGCTCGTACACCGATCGCGACATCGGCGGCTGGGCCTGACTGCGTCACGGCCGTGCGGCGACCCGCGGCGTACGCGTACGGGTGGAGAAACACGTCGCGCAGGCGCTCGCCCTTGCCGACGGGCAACTCGAACGCCTCGCCGGTCTTGCTGTCCTGAACGGCGACCGACACTTGACCGTCGGCGGGGTGCCAGAGCAAGCTGACGTGAATGCCATCGCTGACCCGGCTGTCGAGCTCACGGGGCCTCGCGGGCGTCGCGTCGCGGAGATGGTCCGGATAGGCAGGGCCCTGATACTGGATGTGTGGATAGACCATGTCGCCGCTCCTCTCGTGCTTGCCCGACTGTCTGTCTAAAAGACGAACGGGCTACGTCTGTTTCGACTCCGGACGCGGTGATTTCTCATCGGTGGCGCCATGCGCGCGACCGTCGTGGCGGTCTTCGTATCCCAGAGGACCGGCAGCGCGGTCCGCAGGCTCATGCGCGGTCGGCAGCTGGCTCATGCAGTGAACGTGTGGCGTGCCCATGTGGGTCATCTCCTCGGCTCGATGGGTTCGACTCGAGCAAGGTCGCAGGCCAAGACCCCCGCGCACATCGGGCAAATACACATATCTGAGAGCCGGCGTTTAGACGAGTGTTTAGGCGCGGCGCACGAAGCTCATGCGGTCACCCCGCGCAAGCCGATGAACTCGCCGTGAACGTCTCAGGAGTGAGCGCTGGGATCAGCGGCCTCGCGGCGGCGCAGGGGGTATTCAACGGCGCGGTGCTGCAGGGAGCCGCCGGGTCGGACCCGGCCGTCGGGGTGAGCGGCGCCGCGGCAGCCGAGGCCGTGCAGGTGTCCCTGTTGCAGAGGTCGCTCGAGATGGAGCGCTCGCTGGTCAACATCTTCGCGTGAGCCCGCCGATCGCGAGCGCCAAAAGCGGAGCGCGAAAAAGCGGAGCGCGAAAAAGCGGAGCGCGAAAAAGCGGAGCGCGGCATCCGTGCCACGCTCCCGCTGCGACGCAGGACCTCCTGCGAGATTCAGTGACGTCCGTGTGGCAAGAACAGCCCGACGGGACAGGGGTTGGACCTGTCGCCGCTGTTGAAGTCCTCGAACGCGGTCGCGATCGTGGGCCCGTTGGCGCCCGGCGCCGGGAAGGCCTCGCGCAACAGTTGGCCGAACTCCGCCCGGGCACTGCCGCCGAAGTGGTTGATCGTGCCCGGGATGAAGTTACCGCCCTCTTGCCAGGTGCACAGTCCGTCGCGGACCGTGCTCGTGAAGAACGGATAGAACGCGGCGCCGTCGGGCGGCACCACGCAGTTCGCGCCGGTCTGCTGGTCACAGGGCGTCCCGCCCAGCTGGTGGATGTCGCTCTCGAGGTCAGGCAGGTCGGTCTCGAACGCGATCGTCGAGTAGTTCCTCCCGGATCCGGTCACCGGACTGGTGAACAGCATCGAGGTCGGATGGAGTTGGCGGTCGACTGACGGGTTCGGATTCGTGCCCGGCCAGTCGAGCTGGTAGGGCTGGCCGTCGAAATCCTCGTCGGGAACGGCTTCGCAGCCATTGATCATGACCAGTGAGGAGTCGCCGCCGGGGAAGCAGGCGAAGTCGTCGCCGTCGATGCCGCTCTTGGCGTCCTGGAACCCAGGCTGAGTGCAGTTCAAATTCGCATCGAGCGCGAGGCAGTTCTCGAAGTGGCCGATCTCGTCGGACATCGCCACGTTGTAGGTGTGGATGCTCCAGGTGTTCCCGCGGGTGTTGGCCGTGGAGTACTCGGGATGGAACGCGTACGGGGCCTCCTGACACGTGCTCGAGTTCGGCGTGTACAGGATGTGGCCGAACCCATTCGCGATCGAGGCCGTCATTGAGCCGCTCTGGTGGGTCGTCAGATCCACCAGGTTGACCTGGAAGCCGGCCGGCGTGTCGTGCATGTGGACGAGGATCTTGTCGCCGGGATTCATCAGCAGATCCTTCGTGAGGTCGGGGTTCACCGCTGCGAAGTTGGGGTTGTCAAACGTCCCCGTGAACAGCGGGTTCGCCGGCGCCTGCGAGACCCCGCTCTTGGTGACCCATGCCCAGTTGACCGGCTCAGGGCCGCCAAGCTCGTAGTTGTTGCATGCGGCGGTGTTCTCGGTGCCCGTTGTGCCGGGCTTGCCATGGTTCTGGTCCTCGGTGCGGCTGTCGATGGTCAGCACCGCGCAGTAGTGAGTGGCGTCGCAGCCGAAGCCCTCGAACTGCGGCACGTAGCCGGGCCCGTCGAACTGGAGCTCCATGAACGCGTTGCCCGGGTGCTTGCCGATGTAGTTCGCGGCTTTCGGGTTGGTGCCGGTGAGGTCGTTGGAGTCGGAGTCTGGTTTGCAGGTCTTGGTGAACTCAGGGGCGGACTCCGTGTCACACAGGGTCAGCCCGAACCAGAACGTCGGGCGGAGCTGGAAGCTCCACGTGGTGCTGCCCGGGCCGCCGGCGGCGGTCGGCTGGACCGTCGGGTCCTTCGGCAGCGTCATCAGGTACGTCATGTCGTTGCCCGACCCGGGGAGCTTTGACTTGAATTCGAGCGACGGCTCGTCATGGCCGATGTAGTAGCCGTTGAGCGGCCCGACTGAGTCGGTACAAGTGGACAGGGTGCTGGCGCAGAGCGGCTCGTCGAGGCCGAGCTTGCCGGCCCCGGACGACCCGAACGCCGACCCGACCGGTACCAGATAGATCGCGAGGGCGAGGGCGCCCGCCAGCGCAATGGGGATGCCACGACAACGGTGCATGGAACCGTCCTTTCGGTTGTCGCGCGACACCACCCCAGGCCGTGCGGCTCGCTCCGCCGAAGTGCGAAGCCTCCCGCACGTTGCCGCCGTATGGTCCGGCTATCGCTTCTCCCCGTCGCCGAGGAGGCCGTGACGCGGCACCCTATTCATTTGCCGGTGGACGGTCAACCGTGCGCGGCGGGGTGAACCTCGACGTCGACGCTGGCCCGGTGGCTTCCCCATGCCAGCGCCAGGTGCCAGCAGCCGGGCTTGGGCAGGTCGAGCTCCGACGGGTAGATCTCCCCGGGCTCGGAGTCGGCCGGCCAGCTCGACCGCACGAGCTCAGACGGGTCGCGGCCAATGCGCGCGGTGATGTAAAGCGAATGGCCGTTGCGCGGGAACCGGACGACCCACAGGACCTTGTTCGACGGGTTTTCCGGGTGCCCGGCACGCACCGTCCGCGCGAAGAAGAAAGCCGCCGCGGCGTCGCCCGAGGCAAGCGAGTACGGCACCCGGAAGCCGGGGCTCGAGTCCGACCAGGCGGCGGCCGTCCACGGGGGTGGCGCTCCGTTGTGGATCGCCGCCGGGACGCAGCGCTTCGGCACGGTCGCAGCGACGCGTCGCGTGGATGCCGTGCCGGAGCCCCCGCACGCGCCAAGCATCAGCGCCGCGGCGACCGCGGCCCCGGTCACGATGGCTTTGTGCATCACTCCCCTTACACCGCAGGGCGGCGGGTGGTTCCCGGGTCCGGAACCGATCAGGTCCCGGCGGTGTAGGACTTACTGCGTGCCGATGAGCGACGTCATCGCCGGACGGGTCGAGCCCGAGGAGGATCGGCTCATCGCCGAGGCCAAGCGCGGGGACCAGCGCGCGTATGCCGAGCTCGTGACGCGCCACCAGGCGGTGGCGTTCCGGGCGGCGTACCTGATCACCGGCTCGGCGGCCGAGGCGGAGGACGCCGTCCAGGAGGCGTGCGTGAAGGCGTGGCTGGCGCTCGGGCGGTTCCGCCCCGGGGCGCCGTTTCGACCGTGGCTGGTTCGGATCGCGGTCAACGAGGCCCGCAACCGGCGCCGCGCCGCGGGCCGGCGGGCCGGCCTGGCCCTGCGCCTGAATCCGGGCTTCGCCAATCCTGGCGCCGTGCCCTCGGCCGAGTCCGAGGCCCTGGCCGGCGAGGAGCGCGCCCAACTCGCCGCGGCGGTCGCGCGCCTGCGCGAGGACGACCAGCTGATCATCGCCGCCCGCTATTTCCTCGGCCTCTCGGAGTCAGAGGCGGCGATCGCGCTCAGACTGCGGCCCGGAACGGTGAAATCGCGGCTGTCGCGCGCACTCGGACGGCTGCAAGGCCAGCTGGAGGCGATGCCATGAGTGGCGAGCTCGAACGGCGGCTGCTGGCGCTCGGATCGGCGCTCGACGTGCCCCCGGTGCCGGACACCGTGCCGGCGGTCCTGGCGGGACTGCCGGCACGGCGCCGCCGTCACCGCCGCCCGGCCGGCCGCGTGGTCGCGGTGGTGTTCGCCGCGATGCTCCTGCTCGTCGGCGTGGCGATGGCCGTCCCACCGAGTCGCGATGCGATTCTGCGTGTGATCGGGTTGCGCGGCGTGAGCATCGAGCGGGTCCCGCACTTGCCTCCGCTCCCACCCGGGGCGACGAAGACCGGCGCCAGGCTCGGGCTCGGTCGACCGATCCCTCTGGCGAGCGCCCGCCACGCCGCGGGCTTCACCGCGCTGCTGCCACCCCACGCCTCGGGTGCCTACCTCGGGCACGACGTGCCGGGCGGACGTATCTCGATCGTGCTCGGACGCGTGCTGATCACCGAATTCCGCGGCGCGTCGCAGCCGATCATCTTCAAGACGATCGATCCCGGCACGGCGATGCAGATGACCCGCGTGAACGGCGCCCGGGGCGTGTATCTGTCGGGCGCCCCTCACGAGGTTCTGTACGCCCAGCCCAACGGCCAGATCCGAACCGATCGCGTCCGGCTGGCCGGCAACGTGCTGATCTGGCAGCAGAAAGGCGTGATCGTGCGGATCGAAGGCACCCGCACGCTTGCTCAGGCGCTGGCCATCGCGCGCTCGCTGCGCGGATGAGCGCCGGCGAACGGAGCCAGCATGAGCACGACGACGCCGGCGAACACCAGCACACCGCAGGCCAGCCGCAGCGACGTGAGCTGCGCGATCGCGCCGATCATCGGCGGCCCGGCCAGGAAGCCCAGATAGCCCAGCGAGCTGACGGCGGCAAGCGCCGGTCCGGTGGATATGCCCGGATGATCGGCGCCGGCGCGAAACAACGTCGGGATGACTCCGGCCAGGCCGAGACCGAGCGCCGCGAGCCCGGCGATCGTGCTCGCCACCGTCCCGACGCCCAGCCCGGCGGCAAAGCCCAGAGCGGCCAGCGCTCCGCTGCGCCGGAGCAAGCCGGCAGCGCCCCAGCGGGCCCACAGGCGGTCGGCCAGGAGCCGGCCGGTTCCCATGCCGATGCTGAACACGGCGTACGCGATCGCACCGAGCGCGGCGGTTCCGGCCAGGTCGTCGCGTACCAGCTTCGCGCTCCAGTCCGACGCGCCGCCCTCGGCCAGCAGCGAGAAGAAGCACGCCACGCCAAGCAGCGCCAGCCGCGCGGGAATCCGCGTCCATCGGAGCTTGGGCGCCTCCGCGTCGGCGTCGTGATCGTCGCGCGGCAGCCACACCGTGGCGAGCAGCACCGGGATGCCGAGCAGTGCCGCGGCGCAGGCGAAATGGGTCAACGGAGAGATGTCGAGCGCCGCGGCCAGCGCACCCAGGCCCGCGCCGGCGAACCCTCCGAATGAGAACGCCGCGTGCAGCGAGGAGAGAATCGGCCGGTCCATCGCGCGTTCGATCGACACGCCCTGGGCGTTCATGACCAGGTCCAGCGTGGAGTTCACGACGCCCACCACGAGCAGCGACGCGGCGAGCACGGGAACCGTCCGGGCCAGCGCCGGGAGCAGGATGGCGGCCATCAGCCCGGCCACGGACGCGCGGCAAAACACGGCGCTCGATCGGCCTGGCAGCACACGGCCGACCAGCGGCATCGACACAACCGCCGCGGCGGCGGGCGCCAGCAGACACAGCCCGAGGATCCCGGGATCCGCGTGCACGTGATCGGACAGCGCGGGGATTCGAGAGACCCAGGTGCCGAACAGCCCCCCATCGGCGAAGAACACAGCGGTGATGGCCAGGCGCTTCCGGGTCACGCCGGCAGCACCTCGATACCGAGTGCGCGGTACGGCGCGAGCGCGGCTTCCTCGACATCGGCATCCGTGACCAGGTGCGTGACCGCGCTGAGCGGCGCGACCACGACCGGCATCGCCGTGCCCAGCTTGTCGTGGTCGGCCAGCGCCACCACCTCGGCCGCGCCCTCGATCATGGCCGCCTTGACGTGGCGCTCCTCGAGGTCATCGGTGGTCACGCCGATCTCGGGATGCAGACCGCACACGCCGAGGAACACGACATCCGCCCTGATCACCCGCAGTGCCTCGACCGCCGCTGCCCCCACCGTGACCAGCGAGTGCGGCCGCAGCGTCCCGCCGACCACGGTCACCTCCAGGCCGGGGTGGTCGGCCAGCGCCAACGCAATCGGAGGGCTCGTGGTGATCACGCTGGCCCGCAGGTCGTGGCGGAGCGCGCGGGCCAGCTCGAGCGTCGTCGTGCCCCCGTCGAGCACGACGACCTGCCCGTCCTTCACGCATGCCGCCGCGCGCCTGGCGATCGACGCCTTGGCGTCCGGGGCACGGCGAGCCCGGGTGGCAAACGGCGAGGCGTCACCGTGGCGTGGCAGCGCGCCACCGTGGACCCGGCGCAGCAGGCCGAGGCCGTCCATCTCGCGCAGATCACGGCGGATCGTGTCCGAGGACACCTCGAGCTCGGTGCTCAGGTCGCCGGCCAGCACCCGGCCCTGGGTGCGGAGCCGATCGAGAATCACCGCTCGGCGTTCGTCGGTCAGCACCCTCACGATGCTACACGAATACGCTCGATCGTGCAGATTCGTGCACGAACACGCATCGCCACCCATCGCGCTATGTCTGAGCAGACGGCGAAGTCGAGGCGAGACCCCGGGTGGACTCAGGAGCAGACGCCGAGGTCGCGCGCCACCGCGCCCGGCACGCCCTTGATCGGGCACGTGAAGCTGCTGCCGACCGTGACGAGACGCCATCCGTGCCTCGTGCGGTGCTCGATGATCACCCCGTTGGCCGCGACCCGCCGGCACGCGCTCGAGAGCTTCCTTGGCCAGGCCAGCTTCGCGTAGCGCTGGTTCGCCGTCGAGATGGTCACGACCTGGCAGCCGGCCTGTGCCTTGCTCAGCTGGTGCTGGCGAACCACCGCAGCCAGGATTGCCGTGCGCTCCGGCTTGGTCGCGCGACGATGAGCCATGGCAGCCGCCGGCACCACGGCCAGCGCGGCGAAGATCACGACGAGGACACGGGTCCGGCGCATCGGCCGGACAAGATTAGCCAGCCGCGGCGCTGCTCGCGGCCGTGGCGAGCGCGAAGGCCTCGGCGAACTGACGAGCCCGGCCGACCTGGCACTCGAGCTTGATCGGCTGGCCACCGCGCGGGGTGATCGTGAGTACGCCGCCCAGGCCGAAGCGCTTGGCCTCGATCGCCGCGACCTCATCGAGGCCGATCGCGCTCAGCAGCTCCTTGACGCCGTTGATCGTCCCGCCGAGCGTGTAGCCCACCTTGACAGTGAGCAGGCGGCGCTGGGTGAGGACGAGCGCCATCTGTGACTCGACGCGCAGTCCGGCGGCGCTGGCGTTCTTCACCTGCCCCTGAACCATCTTGGCGCCGATCATCGAGCCGACTCCGCCCGCGGCCACCGCTGTGTTCTTGCCGCGAGGCGAGGCGGTCATCGCCGCCACGAGCTCCTCGCCGTCGTCGAGGAACACCTGCGCGTACTGCCTGATCTGCCCAAGCTGATCCGCCATCTCCTTGCCTCTCTCTAGAAGTTGTCTGATGACTTCGCCCACCCGAGGACGCCCGCCGAGCACGGGACCTTCCCGAATCCCGAACCCGGACCCAACCTCGCCACACCCCCACCTCCACCTCGCCATCCCCGGAAGAATCATCTGATGTCTGGCGTCTTTGCCGGCATGCCCAAGCCGCTCACACTCATCATCGCCGCCCTGCTCGTCGCGGCCTGCCTGCTCCCCGGCACCGCGGCCGCCGCCGCCTCGCCCCGCAACTGCCGCTCGGCCGACCTGCACTATCCGTTCCAAGCGGGCGGGCCACGGATATTCGGAGTGTTCGGGCTCCGGATCGCCCATGGGCCGTGCACGACCGCGCATCGCGTCGCCCGGGCCTGGATGGGCAAATTCGAGACCGCACTCCGCAACCCCGGCCCGCTCCGGATCCCCCGCTCGGTCGACGGCTTCAGGTTCACGACGCTGCCGGCCCACGAGGCCCAGGAGTTCCGCGAGCGCGGCCAGATGGGAACCACCACGATCTGGTTCACGGACCGGATCCCGAATGGCTGACCGATCCCGGCGGTCGCGGATGTGGCGCCCCGCGGCGCTGGCCGCCGCGGTCGGGGTGCTGGCCGGATGCGGTGGCCAGTCCGGGGGCAGCCAGGTCAGGGCGGTGGCGCAGGGCTATGAGCGCGCGCTCGTGACCGACAACGGTCGCGCGGCGTGCTCGCTGATGAGCGCGCGGGTGCGCCGCGAGTTCGGCGCGTCGGCGACCGCGTGCGCACAAGCCGTCGCCCTGCTCGCCCCATCCAGACGCGATGCCTCCTCGCGCTACCCGATCGTCACCGCGGTGCGCGTCGACGGAGCTCGGGCGACCGCCACCCTACGCAGCCGAGCGGGAGTCAGCACGCTTCCGCTCTCCCGCGAGGGCGGCCACTGGCGAGTAGCCGGTCGGCTGCATTACGTCAGCCGCAACTGGCTCGATGCCGACTACCGGCTGCGGAACGCGGGCGGCCTCAGCGCTTCGGCGGTCGCGGTCATCTTGTCCGAGCGGGCCAGAAGGCTCGTCGACCCGCTCGCGACGGCGTGGGCGATCGGCCCCGACGAGGTCCGCGTCCAGGTGGCCGAGCCGGTCCGGCCGGCGGAGCTCGCCTCGGTGACTCGGCGCGAGGAAGGCCGGCTGGCCTTCTACGACTGGGAGGCCAACGCACTCACCCCGTCGGGCACCCCAGTCGACAGGGCCTTACACAACCGCGACGGCACCGCGATGCTGATCAGCCAGGGATCGGGGTCCGGGCCGCCCGGCACCACCGGGGGCCTGCCGCTGCGCGCGGCGATGACGCTCGCGGCGGCGCAGCGGCCTGTCGCCGGCGTTGGACCATCGCAGCGCCGCGTCCGTGGCGTGCCGCGCGGATGGACGGTCCTCGCCGGTGCGGGTCCCAGCGCGCAGTACTTCGTGCTCCGAGACCGCGAGGCCCTGTCGCGCTCGGATATCGCGGACTCATACCTGACCATCGACGGGAGTGGCCGCCCCGCGATCGGGATCCGGTTCACCCCACACGGCGCCCGGGCGTTTCAACGGCTCACCGCAGAGGTGGCTCGACGCGGCGCCTTGCTGAGCACGCGCCGGCTCGCGGTCAACCAGCACCTCGCGGTGGCCCTGGACGGCAAGCTCCTGTCGGTGATCTTCGTGAATTACCACGTCTACCGGCTCGGGATACCGGCGGATGACGCGACCGACATCGGGGGCGGCTTCAGCCCGGCGACCGCCGATCTGCTCGCCAAGGAGATCGGCGCACCGCCGCTGCCGGCAGACCTGCAGCTCATCCGCGCGACTACCTTCTCGCGCCGGCTTCCCCCGGGCTCGGATCTCCCGGCAAGCGGGACCACAGGCCCGCGTCAACCCGCCGGCCCTGCTTGACGTGGATGGAGCGCATGACGCCCTCCAGCCGGTAGCCGCAGCGCTCCGCGACCCGCGCCGAGGCGGGATTCTCGACATCGATGATCAGGTAGGCCCGCTGCGCGCCCGCCTCGTCAAACGCCCAGCGGGTAAGCAGCCGCAGTATCTCGGTCGCGACGCC
>DATFDC010000432.1:0-3670 GCA_035252415.1 Solirubrobacteraceae bacterium | reverse complement strand
GCTGCAGGAGGGACTCGTCGTTGGGGCTGCGCTGCTCGTCCTGGTCGCCGCGCTGCTCGTGCTGGGCGGCGACCGGCGCATTCGCCGCGGCGCCGCGGTGGCGGCGGTGATCGGCGGCGCGGTGTGGGTCCTGCCGCTGCTCGCCGCGTGGCTCGGCCAGGACTACTTCCTCTCGCGCAACCTCATCCCCGCCGTCGTCCCGCTGGCCGTGGTGCTCGGCGCGGCCTGCGCGGTTCCGCGACTCCGCGTCATCGGCAGCCTCCTGGCTGTGGTGCTGACCGTGACGTTCGCCTACGCGACGATCCAGGTCCAGACCCACGCCTACCTCCAGCGCCCCGACTGGCGCAGCGTGGCCCATGCGCTCGGCGCGCCGCTGGTACCCAGGGCGATCCTCGCCGCCAACGGCACCACGGCCGACCCGCTGAAGATCTACCTCCCGCGGGTGGACTGGGCCCAGCCCAAGTCGCAGAAGGTGTGGGTCCAGGAGATCGACGTGGTCGGGGACCGCAAGCAGATCCCACTGCGGCCGGTCCGCATCGTGCTGCCCAAGCAGGCGCCGATCCTGTTCACGCCGCGCGGTGCCCCGACGCCCGCCCTGGCCGCGCCGCGCGGCGCGCGGCTGGTCGATCGGTTCATCGTCCGCAACTGGGTCATCGGCCGGTTCATGCTCGACCACCCCCGCGAGATGACCGTCAACCAACTGATGGCGCTGGCCCCGGAGTACTTCCACCGCACGCCGAACGCGCTGCTCGTGTTCTTCCAGAGGGCGCAGCGATGACCGTGCTCAGCGTGGTCGTCCCGGTGTATGGGTGCGCGGACTGCCTGGTCGCGCTGCACGCACGGCTCACCGGCAGCGTCGCGCAGATCACCGACCGCTACGAGCTCGTGTTCGTCGACGACCGCAGCCTCGACGACGGCTGGTCGGTCCTCAAGCGGCTGGCCAACCAGGACGAGCACGTCCGCGCGTTTCGCCTGAGCCGGAACTTCGGGCAGGACGCCGCGATCACCGCCGGCCTGGCCAAGGCGACGGGAGACTGGGCGGTGGTCATGGACTGCGACCTCGAGGAGGCACCCGAGGACATCCCGCGGCTGTGGGCGGCGGCCGGCGAGGGCTATGACCTCGTGCGCACGACCCGGCGGGGGTGGCGCCACTCGGCCTTCCGGCGGTGGACCAGCCGCGCGTACCGCCGGCTCACGCTCGAGACCGACGCGCGGCCTCACTACTCGAACCTCAGCCTGCTCTCCCGGCGGGTCATCGACGCGTTCCTGAGACTGCACGACCGCGACCGCGAGTACACGATCGCGCTGGAGTGGCTGGGTTTCGACTCGACCACGATCGAGATCGAGCACCACGAGCGCCACGCGGGCAAAAGCGGCTACACGGTCCGGCGGCTGATCCGGGTGGCCATCGACGGGATGTTCTTCCGCACCACCGTGCTGCTCCGGATGGTCGTGCTGCTCGGGTTCCTGGTTGCGCTGATCGGAGTCGTGGTGGCCGGATTCGAGGTCGCCGACTACTTCATCGAGGCCCAGAAGCGCGTTCCCGGCTACACCAGCCTGGCCGTACTGGTGATCGTCCTGGCCGGGTTCATCATCGTCAGCGTGGGGGTGGTCGGGCTGTACGTCGGGCGGATCTTCGAGCAGGTCAAGGACCGGCCGCTGTTCCTGATCGATCAGGAAGCCCACCGCCCGCCAGCACATACACCATCTCTCGCCCGCCCGGAATCGGGAACGCCTTCAGGACCTGCTCGCGGTAGCGAGCCATCAGAGCCGCGAGCGACTCCTCGGTGAACCGCTGCGTGTGCTCGCCGACTCCCGGGTCGGTGGCGCGGGCGCCGAGCCGGGCGATCATCGCCACCCGGCTCGAGGCCAGGTTGCGCACCGGCTCGGCCACGATCACCCGCTCGCCGGCCGCCGCGAGCATCCGGTCGATCATGCGCGAGGCGTCGGGCAGAAAGTGGTACAGGCTGGCCTGGAGGATGACCACGTCGGCGTGCGGGAGCTCGACCTCGTCGGCAGCGAGGTCGAGCCGGCGCGCGTCGACGCCGTGGCGGCGCAGCCGCGCGACGAACCGCGCGTTGACGTCGATGCCCACATACGCGCCGGTCCGGCCCCGCAGATGGCGCAGGTACAGCGTCCCCGGTCCGCAGCAGCACTCGAGCACCGACGCCCCGCCCGGCACCTGGTCGGCCACCGCCCGCATGCGCGCCGCGTAGTGGCGGCCGTAGAGCACCCGCATCAGCAGCTCGTATCCGGCCGCGCTGCGGTAGACGAGGCTGGGGCTCACGCCACGTACCCCCGATCCCGAGTTCGGCGCCAGCCGAACTCGCAAGCGAAGACGAAGTCTTCGCCGCTCACCCGTGGTGCTCGGCCTGCGAGGAGGCTGCCTTTCCGGTCAGGTCGTCGAGCGTGAGCGGGTGGGCGGGCGGACGCTCGAGCGCCCGGGTGATCGTGGTCCGGAGATCGGGCCCCACGTGCAGGAGCTCGCCCGACCGGAGCGCGTGCCATCCCGGATCCTCGTCCATCGGCTCGCTGGCCACCACCACGGCCGGACGGGTGGACAGATCGCCGGAGCGGACCCGCACCGAGCCCCGCGCGCTGGCATGGTCGAGATGCCGGGCGCCGGTCGGGCCGCCGGCGGCACGCTCGAGCACGTACAGCTCGTGCACGTCCGGGTAGCGGAGCGCCCACAGCTCGGTGGCGGTGATCAGCACGATGTTCAGCGCGAACACCGGGAGGTTCTCGGCGATCCAGCCGGCGGCGCGGCCGATCGCCGCGCCGATGTCGCCGTCGCGCTCGATCTCGCGGCTGATCAGCGCGAAGTAACGCTCGGAGTCGGTGTCGCCCTGCACGAGCGAGCGGTCCTCGCCGAGCTCGTCGTCCAGCCGGCCGAGGTCCTCGATCACGCCGTTGTGGGCGAACAGCCGGTCGCGCTGCTCGAACGGATGGGTGTTCTCCGGGCTGACCGCGCCGGTCGAGGCGTAGCGGACGTGCGCGACGAACGTGCGCGAGCTCACCTCCCGTGCCTCCTTGGCGAACTCCTCGTCCTCGTAGGCGGCCAGCGGCTGCTTTGACACGGCCGGCCTGCCCTCGGAATCGAACGTGCCCAGACCGGTCCCGTCGGGCTCGCGCCGGCTCTGCTCGGCCAGCGAGTCCGGCGCCTCGAGCAGCCAGAAGGTGGCGCGGACCGGTTCGCGCCCGCCGCTCATCCCGAACAGACGGCACACGCCGGCGACGTTATCGCGTGCTGACCGCGGACAGCACGCTCGATGGCGATCACGTCAGCCAGGCGGACACTGTCAATCTAATTTCAAAAAGGTGTCCTATCGTGCTCGTCATGAGGTTTCTGCGTACCGTCTCGACCCAACGTCTGCTGGCCATCGTCGCCGGCCTGATCCTGGCCGTCGCCGGCGGGACCGCGATCGCCGTCGCCGCTTCGAGCGGCGGGCCGGTTCCCCCGCGCGAGTCGCTGGCCAAGGCCCTCCATCAGGCCGCGAGCGCGCCCACGGTCAGCGGCATCACTGCCCGGATCAAGTTCACCAACAACCTGATCGACTCGACCGACATCCAGGGCAGCGACCCCATCCTGAACGGGGCCAGCGGCCGGCTGTGGTTGTCGACGACCGGCGATCGCATGCGCCTCGAGCTCCAGGGCGACGGCGGCGACGCC
>DATFDC010000431.1:0-4155 GCA_035252415.1 Solirubrobacteraceae bacterium | reverse complement strand
TCGCCTTGATCGCGTTCGGCTCCTGCAGAGACGAGTTCTCGCTGACCGCCGCGCTGGTCAGGTCGCCCTTGACCTGATCGGGCGTCCAGCGCGGGTGGACCTGCAGGAGGTCGGCCGCGAGGCCGGCGATCATCGGCGCGGCCATCGAGGTACCGCTTGTCTGGATGTACTGACCGCTCCCGATCAGGCAGCCGCAGTTGCTGTTGGCGAAGCCACTGTTCGGAGCGAGCACCGAGACGATGTGGGCGCCCGGCGCGTACACGTCCGGCTTCTGGACGCCGTCCTGGGTGGTGCCGTGGCTCGACCACGAGGCCACCGCGTCGTCGCGCGGATCGGCGGTGCCGTTCTCGTCGACCCCGCCGACCGTGATCACGTACGGATCGTTGGCGGGCGAGTACTGGACCGCGTCGGCGGCGCTGCCGCGGTTGCCGGCGGCGACCACGACCACGATGCCGTGCATCCAGGCGGCCTCGACCGCGGCGTCGAGCGGATCGGTCTTGTAGGACTGCGGCGTCGAGGAGTCCAGCGAGAGGTTGAGAACGCGGATGTTGTACTGCGCCTGGTGCTCGACCGCGAACTGCAGGCCGTAGATCACATCGAGGACGGTGGTCGCACCAGCCTCGTCGGCGACCTTGATCGACACCAGGTTGGCGTTCGGCGCCACGCCGACGTACTGGCCGTTCAGAGCATCCGTGCCCGCGCGGTTGTTTCCGTTGCCGGCGATGATGCCGGCGACGTCGGTGCCGTGACCGTAACCGTCATCCGCGGTGGTGGCCTGAGGATTGTCGACCGCGCTGACGATCACACGCGAGTGACTCCCGCCGGCCGATGAGAAGTCAGGCAGTGCGCCGTCGATGCCGGTGTCGATCACCGCGACGCCGACGCCGGTACCGGTGACACCGAACTTCCACAGCGGGGTCACACCCAGCGTCTGGTCATAGGTGGTCTGCAACTGATCGCTCGAGACACGCTGGCCGCCCGGCATCATCGGAAGACGCCCAGCCGGGAGGCTCTGCGGGGTCACCGTGGTGTTAAGTGACACCGCGTGCACGTCAGAGTTGGCGGCCAGCGCGCGAGCCTGCGCGGCCGTGGTCCGGACGGCCAGCCCATGGATGATCGGGAGGTTGCCGATGATCCGGCCGTGGGCCTTGGCGTCGGTCTGGGCCTTGGCCTGGCTGACCGGCGCGTTGAACTGGACGATCACCTGCACGACGGCGCTCGGGCGCTGCTGTGCGAGCGTCGCGATACGCGGGTCGAGCGGCGCCGAGGAGCCGCCGGTCGCCGGAGCAGATGCATCGGAGGCGCCGGGAACGATCGTCCGCAGCTGTCCGCTGGAGATCGCGAGCGCGAGGCCGACGGCGAGAGCCAGAATGGCGGCGCCGGCGAGCGCGGACATCCACCGCATGCGCTCGACGATTTGGACAGAACGAGTCATTTCAGGGCAACCTCCGTGTTGCAAAACCACTTACCAGTGAATCCAACTGGCGGCTGGGCTATCTCGCTGTCACACGAGACCCCTGGCTTTGCGCCCCCGCCTCGCGACGGGTTTGCCCTGAGTCAGTCTTCTTGACCTTGAACTGGCGGCTGGGCTGTCTCACTCTTCAAGCGAGACCCCTGGCTTTGCGCCCCCGCCTCGCGACGGGTTTGCCCTGAGTCAGTCCTTGTTGGGAGGGTGATCGGCGCAAACCTCCGCAAACCTGAGAGTGACTGGACGCATGTATGAGAAGAGATGGTGTGAATTGGGCCGCGCTGCTCAGGCAGCGGGACGCAGCGCCAACTCGGCCCGCACCGGCTCGGGACGCCCGAGATGGAAGCCCTGGCCGAGATCGCACTCGAGCGTGACCAGCGCGTCGACCTGCTCCTGGGTCTCGATCCCCTCGGCGATCACGGTCACGCCGAGCGTACGCGCCAGCTCGATGATCATGCGCACGAACGATGCCTCGCGGCCGCCCCGGGCCAGCCCGTCGACGAACGACTTGGCGATCTTGAGAATGTCGAAGGGCAGGGTGTGCAGGTAGCTGAGCGAGGAATAGCCGGTGCCGAAGTCGTCGAGGGCGAAGCGCACGCCGAGTGCCCGCAGCTCGCCGATGGCGGCCGACACGCGCTCTGAATCGTCGAGCAGGACGGTCTCGGTGATCTCGAACACGAGGCTCCGAGGATCGACTCCGGCCTCGGTGAGGGTTCGCTGAACGCGGCCGACCAACTCGGGGTCGCGCAACTCGACCGCCGATAGGTTCACGTGAACCGCGACCTCGATGTCGTCCGAAAGATCGGTGCCGCGCCGCGCCTCCCAGCGGCACGCCTGCCGGCAGGCCTCCTCGAGCACGTACTGACCGAGCGACAGGATCAACCCGGTCTCCTCGGCCAGCGGAACGAACTCGGCCGGCCCGACCAGCCCGCGGCGCGGATGCTCCCACCGCACGAGCGCCTCCTCGGCGACCAGACGGCCCGTGTCGAGATCGACGATCGGCTGGAAGTACAGGGTCAGCTCGTCGCGCTCGATGGCCAGGCGCAGCTCCTCCTTGAGGCCGTGGCGCTCGAGGACGGCGGCACCCATGCTCGGGTGGAACACCTCGAAGTGCCCCTTGCCCGACGTCTTGGCCTTGTACATGGCCACGTCCGCGTCGCGGATCATCTCCTCGGCCGAGGAGTTGCCGCCGTGGCTGATCGAGATCCCCACGCTGACGTACACGGCCACACTCTCCGAGCCCACGCCGACCGGGAGGACGAACGCCTCCATGATCCGGCGCGCCACCTTGACCGCGGCGGCCTCGGCATCGTGCGGGTCCTCGACCAGGACCGCGAACTCGTCGCCGCCCAGGCGCGCCACCAGGTCCTCGGGACGCAGACAGGCGCGCAGGCGCGAGGCGACCGAGACCAGCAGCTCGTCACCGGCGGCGTGGCCGAGGCTGTCGTTGATCGTCTTGAAGTCGTCGAGGTCGATGAACAACACGGCCGCCTCGCCGCGGCGTGCAGCGATCACCTCCCGGACCTTGTCGCTGAACAGCGTGCGGTTGGCCAGGCTGGTCAGCGGATCGTGGTAGGCCTGGTGATGGAGCTGCTCCTGCAGCACGCTGAGCTGCATGACCGCCTGCTCGAGCCGGTCGTACTGAAGCGCCACGCTGGCATTGCCGGCCAGGGTGTCGAGCAGGCGCAGGTCCTCACGGTCGAACGAGCGGACCACGCCGAAGCGGTTGGCCAGCATGATCGCGCCGATCACTCGGTCCTCTCCGGGCAGTGGCGCGATCATCGCGTGGGTGACGCCGCGAGCCTCGAAGTAGCGCTGCAGGCGCCCGCCGCCGAACGGGGTGTCGAGCGTGATCGCGGCGCCGCTGCGCTCCAGCAGGTCGCGCATCTCGTCGGCCACCTCGGAGTCGACCGGCTCCATCAGCTCGCGGTAGCTGCCGGGCCCGAGCAACGTCCGCAGCGAGGGATTCTCCTCGGAGCCGAACAGGACGATCTCGGCCAATTCGGCCCGGAACGCCTCCAGCGAGCGCACCAGCAGCCCCTCGAGCGCGTGGGCGATCTCCCGTGAGCGGGCCAGCGTGCGGTTGGCCTCGTAGAGAAACTCCAGGCGCTGATGGCGCTCGCGCTCGGAAAGGTACGCGCGGTAGGCCGCGAACAGGGTCACCGCCGGCACCATGAGCAGCGGAAGCGCGTGCGGGTCGGCGGCCGTGATCACCGCGCCGCACAACCCCAGGCTGGCATTGCTCGTGGTCACGACGAGGTCCATGCCCAGCATCCGCGCCCACGTGGAGAGCTTGACCAGGCCCTCAGACAGCGAGATCGCGGCGGCGATCAGTGAGGAGGCGACGATCGAGGAAGCCTGGGTGGCGATCAGCGCCGAGACCCAGGTGCGCGTGTCAACCTCCCCGGGGCCCAGGGTGAGCAGGTGCACGATCAGGATCGCGATACACGCGTGAACCGCGAGCTGGCCGATGTTGAACACGAACTTCACCGGCGGCAGGCGCCGATCGAGCAAAAGGACCAGACCACAACCGAGCAGACATCCGAGGACGAACGACTCGGCGCTGCAGAAGATCACCCCGAACACCAGCGGGATGTCGCCGAGCGAGAACGAGTGAGCCCCGCGGCGGAAGTGCAGATGAACCACGCATCGCTCGGCGATAGCGAATGCGACCGCGATCGCCCACC
>DATFDC010000430.1:0-7092 GCA_035252415.1 Solirubrobacteraceae bacterium | reverse complement strand
GGCCGGGGGTCGGAGCGCTCGCGGTGAGCGATCGGGCCTGGCATCGCTACTGGGTGCTGCCGGCGTTCGTCGCGCTACTCCTGGCTCCCGCCCCGTGGGGAGCGGTCCTGGCCGTGGGCGCAGCCGCGGGAGTCACCGGGTTGCGGCTTACGCGCTCCGCGCGAACCCGCCGCGCGCGGGCCGGGGCCGAGGGCCACGATGCGTTCAAGCTCGGTGGCGACCCACGCGGCCGGCCCGTGGTGCTCGCCGACCATGATCTGTCCGCGCACGGACTCATCCTCGGCGCCTCCGGCGCCGGGAAATCGACCACGCTGCTGAGGATCCTGACCGAGCAGATCGCGCGCGGCCGGCCGGTGGTCGCGATCGACATGAAGGGCTCGCCGGCGTTCGCGCAGACCCTGGCCGAGGCGGCCCGGGCCGCTGGACGTCCGTTCGCGGTGTGGAGCATCGACGGACCAGCGCACTGGAATCCCCTCCGGCACGGGAACGCCACCGAGCTCAAGGACAAGCTGATCGCCACCGAGCGCTTCACCGAGCCCCACTACCAGCGCGCGGCCGAGCGGTACGTCCAGATCGTCCTGCAGGTGCTGGCGGCGGCACGCCCGGACCAGGCGCCCACGCTCGGTGAGGTCGTCCAGGCGATGGATCCGGCGCGGCTGCCGGGCATGTTGCGCGCGGTCGACAACGATCTGCGCGACCGGATCCGGGACTACCTGTCGGGCCTCACGCCCGACCAGCTCAGCGCCGTGCGCGGTCTGCAGACCCGGCTCGCGGTGCTGACCGAGTCGCACACCGCGCCGTATCTGGCACCGGCGACGGAAGGGGGCGCGAGCGCCGCAGGCGGTGCGAGCGCGACGATCGATCTGCGCGAGGCGCTGCGAGGACCACAAGTCGTGCTGTTCAGCCTGAACTCGGCGCGGTATGGCCGGCTCGCGGCCCAGCTCGGCACGCTGGCCGTGCAGGATCTGGTCAGCGCCTCGGGCGACCGACTGGACAGCACACGGGCGAGCGGCGCGCCCGCCGGCGCGACGGTCGCGATCGACGAGTTCTCCGCCCTAGGCGCCGACCATGTGATCGCGCTGCTGGCCCGGGGACGCGAGTCCGGGATGTCCGTGCTGGTCGCCACGCAGGAGCTGGCCGATCTCGACCGCGCCGGCGCCGGACTTCGCGATCAGGTCGTCGGGGTGACGGCGCTCAAGATCTTCCACCGCCAGGAGGTGCCGCAGTCGGCTCGGACGATCGCGCTCATGGTCGGCACCGAGCGCGTCTGGGAGACGACCCATCAGACCGCCGGCCGCCTGTTCGGGGGCTATGACACCGGCCGGGGCACGCGCCGCGAGGTCGAGCGCTTCATCGTGCACCCCAACGAGATCCAGTCGCTCGCCACCGGGCAGGCGATCGTGGTCTCGGCCATGGCGGATCAACGGGTGCAGCGGGTCAGGGTCGACCCGCCGCGGACGGTTGCGCCGGCACGCCCGCCTGACCCGGTCCGGACCGCCGAGCCCGGACGAACCGAACAGTCGCAGGCGGCGCAACGGGCGCCGGGAACGCGGCGCTCCCATCACGCGGGGCCAACGCCTCCCGCGGGCCCGCCGCCACCGTCACGCCCGCGGCCGCCCGACTCACTCGGGCGCTGACCGCGGGCCGACCACGCAGACGAACCCGAGCGGCTCCTCACCGAGTGCCTCGAAGCAGTGCAGCTCATCGCCCGCCACGTACACCACATCTCCCTCGCCGACCTCATGGGTGCTCTCTCCGAGCGTGACCCGGGCGCGGCCGGCCACGATCATCACCCCGTGGTCGTGGGGGTGGCGCTCGCGCGCGGTCCGGCCGCCCGGCGGAATCTCGAAGTAGCGCATCCGGTACTCGCGGGCGCCCTCGGCCTCGCCGATCAGCTCGTGCTTGCGCACGCCGCTCAGCGACGGGTCGTCGTAGGCCTGCGGCTCGACGCCATCCCAGCCGGACGCGCCGGAGACCGAGCGCGCACGGTGGATCACGCCCATGACCGCGATCGGGCCGCGATCAGGCCGCGGCGGGCGTCACCCGGTAGGCGTCGAACACCGCGTCGATATTGCGCAGGCGGTTGATCGCCTGGTCGAGCGAGCGCGTGTCACCGACCTCGACCACGAACCGGTTCTTGACCATCGGGTGGTTGACGATGCAGCGCGCCTCGAGGATGTTGATCCCGGCCTCGGCGAACGTCCGCGACATGTCCTCGAGGAGCCGGTGGCGGTCCCAGCCGTCGACCTCGATCTCCACCCGGAACGAGGTCTCGGGGTCGCCGTCCCAGGACACCGGGGTGAAGCGGTCGGGATCCTTGCGCAGGACGGCCACGTTCGGGCAGTCCTCGCGATGGATGGTGATCCCGCGCCCGAGCGAGATGTAGCCGACGATCGGGTCGCCGGGCACGGGCCGGCAGCACTTGGCCAACCGGAGCATGACCTCGTCGATGCCCTCGACCGAGATCCCGAAGCGCGAGGAGGAGGTAGTGGCGCGCGAGCGCCGGCGGCGCGTCTTGAGCAGGTCGTCGGCCGCGGTGGGCTCGGACTCGGCCGTCTCGCCCTGCTTGAGGCGCTGCATGATCTTGTTGACGACGACCTTGGCCGAGATCTTGGCCCCGCCCAGCGCGATGTAGAAGTCCTCGGCCTTGCGGAAGCCCATCTCGCGGATGACATCGGCGAGCAGCGGTGAGCCGACGATCTTCTGGGACGGCAGTCCCTGCTTCTTGAGGTGATCCTGGAGCAGTTCGCGACCGGTGTGCTCGGAGTCCTTGCGCGACTCGGCCTTGAACCACGCCTTGATCTTGTTGCGTGCGCGGGTCGTCTTGACCAGGGCCAGCCAGTCGCGCGAGGGGCCCCGCTCGCGCTTGGAGGTCAGCACCTCGACGATGTCGCCGGAGCGCAGCTGGTAGGACAGCGGAACGATCTTGCCGTTGACCTTGGACCCGACGCAGCGATGGCCGACGTCGGTGTGGATCTCGTAGGCGAAGTCCAGCGGCGTGGCGCCCGCGGCCAGCGACTTGACCTCGCCCTTCGGCGTGAACACGAACACCTCGTCCTCGAACAGGTCGACCTTGAGGGTCTCCATGAACTCGCGCGGATCGGCCTCCTCCTGCTGCCAGTCCAGCAGCGAGCGCAGCCACTTGAGCTTGCCGTCCGAGCCGTTCGGACCACCCCCATCGCGGGGAGCGGTCTCCTTGTACATCCAGTGGGCGGCGATCCCGAACTCCGCGAGATCGTGCATCTCACGGGTGCGGATCTGGATCTCGAGCGGCCGTCCCTCGGGCCCGATGACCGTGGTGTGCAGGGACTGGTACATGTTGAACTTGGGCATGGCCACGAAGTCCTTGAACCGGCCCGGGAGCGGCTTCCACAGCGAGTGGATCACGCCAACCGCGCCGTAGCAGTCCTTGACCGAACCGACGATCACCCGCATCGCGGTCAGGTCGTAGATCTCGTTGAACTCGCGCCCCTTCTTGGTCATCTTGGCGTAGATCGAGTAGAAGTGCTTGGCGCGCCCGGAGATCTCGGCCTGGATGCCGATCTCCTCGAGCTCCTTGCTCAGGTAGCCCGCGGCCTGGTTGACGTAGCGCTCGCGCTCGGCCCGCTGCTGGGCGACCAGGCCCTTGATCTCGTTGTACTTGCGCGGGTGCAGGGTCTGGAAGGCGAGATCCTCGAGCTCCCACTTGATCGCGTGGATGCCGAGACGGTGGGCGATCGGCGCGTAGATGTCGAGTGTCTCGCGCGCCTTCTCGATCTGCTTCTGCTTGGGCATCGCGCCGATCGTGCGCATGTTGTGCAGCCGGTCGGCCAGCTTGATCAGGATGACCCGGATGTCCGTGGCCATCGCGACCATCATCTTGCGGTAGTTCTCGGCCTGCGCCTCGTCGCGTGACTGGAAGGTCAGCCCGGTGAGCTTGGTCACCCCGTCGACCAGGCCGGCCACCTCCTCGCCGAACGCCTCGCGCACCTCCTCGAGCGAGGCCGAGGTGTCTTCGACTGTGTCGTGCAGCAGCGCCGCGCACAGCGTCTCGGTGTCGAGGCGCATGCCCGCGCAGATCTTGGCCACGCCGACCGGGTGGACGATGAAGTCCTCACCCGACTGGCGGCGCTGGTCGGCGTGGTGCACGCACGCGTAGACGAAGGCTTCCTCGACCCGGTCGCGGTCGATCGCGGCGGCCGACTCGTGGGCGTGCTCCTCGACGATCGCGAACAGATCGCCGAGCAGGCGCCGCTCGGTCTCGGTCAGCTCGGCGCGCTCGACGTCGCCGTGGGCGTCCGGATGAGCCACCCGGTCGACCGGCGGGCGCGAGGTGGCGAACACCGCCGATCCGTTGCCGTCCTCGCGTGCGGGTGAAGCCGTCCCGTCTTTCTGGCGAGTCCGGCTCAGCCTCCGGGAAGTTGGTTTGCGCTGTTCAGAAATCGTCGTCCGTCCTCGTACCGCTGTGCATAGACCCTGTACGCCGGCGAGCGCTCCAGCTCGGTGGGATCGTCGCCCGCGATCGCCAGGGCCGGCAGATCCCGGTCGAGGCTGACGAGCCCAAGCTCCGCGAGGACCTGGATCAGCCTGGCCGCCAGACGTGCCGGTCGGCCGTGCGGACCGTCTCCGCGAAGCAGGTGCTCGAGCTCCCCGCCGGCCACCCTGCCCCGCAGCCTGAGGCTCCGGTAGAGGGCCGCGAGTGAAGCACGGAGACCGTACTCCAGCTCGTGCATCTGCTGTGCAAAGCGTAGCTCAGGCTCGCCCCACGCCAAATGGGTAAACCCGCGTCCTGCGTCGAGCAGTGAAGCCGCCGACGGGATCGATGGAGGATCGAGCGCCACCACCTGCACGAAGCGCTCGGCGATCGACGGCTCCAACCCGAGCGCGTGATAGGAGATCAGGGCGAAACCGCCCGTCCGCGAGCCCAGGCCGGCGAGCCGGCGACTCGCATCGGCGCACACGACCAGGACCTCGCCGCCCACCGCGCCGGCGTCGCGCAGCACGGCCAGCGGGCTGTGGCCGCGATGGTCGACCACGACCCGGGTCCTCGCCACGACCGGCGCCGGCGCCGCCGGGTCGCGCGCCAGATCCTCGAGCACCGCGTTCAGATAGTCCTCGGGCTCGCCCAGGAGCTCCACCGGCTGCGGATCGCACGGTCGGGCGTGGCCGAGGACCAGCCGCGGCTCGACCGCGCCGTTCCAGAAGTTGCGCTCGAGGCGGAACGTCGCGTCGGCCGGCTCCTCGGCCTCGACCCCGAGGCGCCCGTCACACCCGAAGGCGACCGCACGGGCGCTGATCCCGCCCGAGCCGACCGAGAAGCGCAGGTGGCGCCCCTCCCCCATCGGCCGCAGATCGCGCAGCCGGGCGCCGGGCACGAGCAGGCGGGGCCGCGGGTTGCCCATGCCGCACGGCTCGAGCCGCTCGAGCTCCTCGGCCAGCTGTAGCCCGAGATCACAGCCCGAGGCGATCGCGTCGACGCGCTCACGCGGGATGAGCAGGTCGGGACTCAGGACCGCCTCGGCGTGGCGCTCGAACGCGGCCCGAAAAGCCTCGAGCCGCTCGCTTCGGATCGTCATGCCCGCGGCGGCTCGGTGTCCGCCGTAGCGCTCGAGATGCTCGGCCGAGGTGTGCAGCGCAGCCAGCAGATCGAAGCCGGGGATGCTGCGGGCCGAGCCCGAGCCCACGTCTCCCTCGAGCGCGACCACGACCGTGGGGCGGTGGTGACGCTCGACCACCCGTGAGGCCACGATGCCGACCACGCCCGGATGCCATCCGTCCCCGGTCAGGACGTACGAGTGGCGCTCGCCCTGCTCGGCCACCTGGGCCTCCGCCTCCCACACGATGCGCTGCTCGACCGCGCGGCGCTCGGCGTTCACGCGCTCGAGCTCGGATGCGATCTGAGCCGCTCTCCGCTCGTCACCGGTCAACAGCAACTCGAGCCCGGCGTCGGCTCGGCGCAGCCGCCCCGCGGCGTTGATCCGCGGCGCCAGCCGGAAAGCCAGCGCGTGGGTGTCGAGCGCGCTCGGGTCGACGCCCGATGCGCTCATCAGGGCGCGCAGCCCGGGCCTCGAGGTCCGGGCCAGCGCCCGCAGCCCCTCCCGCACCAGCCGGCGGTTCTCCCCGACCAGCGGCATCAGGTCGGCGACCGTGGCGAGCGCCACCAACTCGAGCTCGTCCTCGATCCCCGGCGCGCCGAGCGCCTGGGCCAGCTTGTAGGCCACCCCGGTGCCGCACAGCTCGGGGCAGGGATAGCCACACACCCCGGGATGCACGATCTCGGCCTCGGGCAGGCGACCGTCCCCCCGCGGGGCGTGGTGGTCGGAGACGACCACGTCGAGCCCCGCCTCGCGGGCGGCCGCGACCTCTTCGACGGCGGTGATCGCGCAGTCCACGGTGACGAGCAGTCCGGTGCCGCGCTCGGCCAGCCGGTGAACCGTGCAGAGCGCCAGCCCATACCCGTCGGCCAGCCGGTCGGGCAGGTACCAGCCGATGTCGGCGCCCCGAGCGCGCAGTGCGCGCACCATGATCGCGGTCGCGCACACGCCGTCGACGTCGTAGTCGCCGTGCACGACGATCCGGCTGCCGCGGGCGATGTGCCGCTCGATCACCTCCAGCGCGCGGTCGAGGCCGGCGAACGCGCTGGGGTCGTGCGCGTCCTGTGGATCGAGGAAGGCCCGCGCGGCGGCGGGGTCGGACAGACCGCGGCGAACCAGGATCTGCGCGAGGACGTGGCTCACCCCGAGTTGCCGGCGCAGGGCAAGCGCGGCGCTCAGGTCATAGGCGGGGATCTCCAGCCGCGGGACCGGCGCGGGCGGGTCGGGGACCGCACGGAGCGCGACCTCCGGACGGTCGGACGGGCCGGCTCCGACAAGCTCGGCGGGCTCTGAGCGAACGAGGGCTGCCTCGGGCATCGCGGGCAGCGTATGGACCGGTCCCGACGGAACCGCCCGTTTTCAGCCCGATTCGGGCCGGCCGAAGCAGAATTGGAACAGAATCGGAACAGAGTGCTCGCGGATGCTTCGTGCAGGTCACCCCCAAGCGACCAGGAACCCCGGAAACGCCGCACTCGGCGCCTCGCTCGACGCGAGTGAGGGGTTCTCCGCGTCAGAGCCC
>DATFDC010000429.1:0-5141 GCA_035252415.1 Solirubrobacteraceae bacterium | reverse complement strand
GGAGAGAACTCCCGCATCGACCCGTCCTTGGGCACCGCGCCCTCGGCCGCGACCACGATCGAGAAGTAGCGCCCGCGCTCGTGGCGCCGGCGGATCAGCCGGCACACCTCGTCGATGTCGAACGGGATCTCGGGGATCAGGATCACGTCGGCGCCGCCCGCCACGCCGGAATGCAGCGCGATCCAGCCGGCGGTCCGGCCCATCACCTCGACGACCAGGATCCGGTTGTGACTCTCGGCGGTGGTGTGCAGCCGGTCGATCGCCTCGGTGGCGATGTGCAGCGCGGTGTCGAACCCGAACGTCACGTCGGTGCCGCCGAGGTCGTTGTCGATCGTCTTGGGGACGCCGATCACGTTGACGCCGTCGGCGTTCAGCCGGTTTGCCACGCCCAGGGTGTCCTCGCCGCCGATCGCGATGATCCCGTTCAGGTTGAAGTCGCGCAGGGTCTGGCGGACCCGGTCGACTCCGTCATCTCGCTTGTACGGGTTCGTGCGCGAGCTTCCCAGGATCGTCCCGCCGCGCGGGAGGATGCCCCGCGTCGCCTCCATGGTCAGCTCGATGAACGACCCCTCGAGCACGCCGCGCCAGCCGTCACGAAAC
This sequence comes from Solirubrobacteraceae bacterium, assembly GCA_035252415.1. Lineage (GTDB taxonomy): Bacteria > Actinomycetota > Thermoleophilia > Solirubrobacterales > Solirubrobacteraceae > Palsa-465. The sequence goes on along the minus strand of DATFDC010000429.1, from coordinate 4,541 downwards.
CCGACCAGCTGATCGCCGTAGGCATCGATCCCCTTGCGGACCACGGCGCGGATGACCGCGTTCAGACCCGGACAGTCCCCTCCTCCGGTGAGTACGCCGATGCGCATCGGCCGGACATGCTAACCATGGGCCGGGCTCCGGAATCCGGCGCCTGCGTTTCCGGGCGTCGATTGCACGCGAGCCGGATTCCGCTAGCCCGGCGTCCGTGGGGCCGGGTTCCCCCTCCGGACACGGGTAGCCTGCCGGGTGACGTGAAGTTGCCCGCAATCACCGGCCGCGATCGGGATCGCTGGCTTTGGGCAGGGATTGGCACTGTCGGTGCCCTGGCCGCCAGCGGCGCGCTCGAGGCCGCCCACATGCGCCGGATCGCGCGCGACCCCGAGAAGGAGGCGCTCGACGCGATCCCCCGGGGTCGCAGGCGGAGCGTCCCGTCGGTCGACGGCACCGCCCTTCACGTCGAGGTGTTCGGACCCGAAGACGGCGACACCGTGGTGCTCGTGCACGGCTGGACAGAGGCGCACCAGTTCTGGACCTATGTGATCCGCGGACTCGAGGACAAGGGGCTGCGGGTGGTCACCTACGACCTGCGCGGCCACGGCGACAGTGCGCCGGCCAAGAGTGACTACGGCATCCCGCGCTTCGGCGAGGACCTCGAAGCGGTGCTCGCCGCGTGCGTTCCCGATGGTCGCCGCGCGGTGGTGGCGGGCCATTCGCTCGGCGCCATGTCGATCGCCTCATGGGCCGATGAGCACGACGTCGAGTCGCGCGTCCGGGCGGCCGCGCTGCTCAACACCGGGGTCGGCGACCTCGTCGCAGAGCACCTGATCCTTCCGCTGCCCGGGATCGCGCAGGCGCTCAACGCCGTGATCGCGCGCCACGGGTTCCTGGGCAGCCGCGCGCCGCTGCCCCGCTTCTCGACGCCGCTCAGCTACGCCGCGATCCGCTACATCGCGTTCGGGCCCGACGCGTCGCCGGCCCAGGTGGCGTTCTTCGAGCGGATGCTCATCACTTGCCCACCCCAGGTGCGCGCCGACATCGGGATCGCCATGTCCGACATGGACCTGCACGAGGCGCTGCCCAAGCTCACCGTGCCGACGATCGTGATCGGCGGCACTCATGACAAGCTGACGCCGCCCTCACATGCCCGGCGCATCGCCGAGATGCTGCCCAACCTCCGGCGCCTCACCGTGCTCGAGAACACCGGTCACATGACCCCGCTCGAGAGGCCCGATGTGGTGATCGACGCGCTGGCCGAGCTCGCCACGCTGACCGCCGCGAGCGTTCCGGCGTGACGCTCTGGCAGAGTGTGGAGCTGCGATGAGCGTCGTGTCGTCGACATCGTCGTTGTGTCACGTGCTGCGGGAGGATCCTGAGCTCGCGGACGCGATCCCGTTCGACCGTCGCACCCGGGCCATCGAGGAATGCACCGCGCCCGAGCTCTCGCTCCAGCCGGGCCGCTGGGGCGGCCGTGGATCGCTCGGCTTCCGCGGCGGGATCGGCGTGCTCGTGTTAAACGGGTTGATGATCCGGCGCGTTGGCATCGACGGGCGGTTCGGCGCGGAGCTGATCGGCGAGGGGGATCTGCTGCGCCCCAACGACGAGAGCATCTCGCCGCTGTTGCCGCTCTCCACCGACTGGTCGATCGTCCTGCCGACCCGCCTCGCCGCCCTCGACGTCGAGTTCGAGCAGCACCTGACCCGGTACCCCGAGCTGGGCCGGAGCCTGATCGCCCGCGCGCTTCAGCGCTCCAAGAACCTGGCGGTGAACATGGCGATCGTCCACCAGGCCCGCGTCGACGTGCGGCTGCACATGCTGCTCTGGCATCTGGCCGCCCGCTGGGGCCGGGTCCGCAGCGATGGGACCGTGCTGAGGCTGCGGCTCACCCACTCCGTGCTGGCCGACCTGGTCGCGGCCCGGCGGCCGACCGTGACCACCGCCCTCTCCGACCTGTCCCGGCGCGGGCTGGTCAGGACCGACGGCGAGACCTGGGTGCTGTCCGGCGAGGCGCCCGGCGATCTGCTCACGTTCGCGCGCGAGGCCAGCCGCGCGAGAGCGACTGAGAGCACGAACTCTTAGCCGGTGCACATCGATCCGTACATCGTCCTGGGCAGCGCGATCATCGGGCTGCTGGTCGGAATGACCGGGGCCGGCGGCGGCGCGCTCATGACCCCGATGCTGATCCTGCTGTTCGGCGTGACGCCGGCGGCGGCGATCTCGAGCGATCTGGTCGCGGCCGTCGTCATGCGTCCGTTCGGCGCCGGCGTGCACCTGCGCGCCGGCACCGTGAACCTTCGCCTGGTGCGCTGGATGGTGCTCGGCTCGGTGCCCGCCGCGCTGGTGGGCGCCTACATCCTGCACACCCTGGGCAACTCGAAGGCCGCCCAGGAGCACATCGAGACCCTGCTCGGGGCCGCGCTGCTGGTCGGCGCCGGTGCGATGGCGTTGCGCTTCGTGCTCGACCGCCGGGCCGGCCAGACGCGCCTCGGCGTGGTGCACGATCTCCAGCCCCGGCCGCTTCGCACCGTGGCAATCGGCGTGACCGGCGGCCTGATCGTCGGCATGACGTCGGTGGGGTCGGGCTCGCTGATGATCGTGCTGCTGCTGTTCGTCTATCCGACGATCGGGGCCAACCAACTCGTCGGCACCGACCTCACGCAGGCCGTCCCGCTGACCCTGGCCGCCGCGCTCGGCGCGCTGATCTTCGGCCACGTCGTGGTCGACGTCACGCTGTCGCTGATCATCGGGAGCGTCCCCGCCGTGCTCATCGGGTCGATGCTGTCCTCGACGATCCCCGACCGGTATGTCCGTCCCGCGATCGCGTTCGTGATCTTCGCCTCCGGCCTGAAGTACATCGGGCTGGAGACCACCGCCCTCGGATGGGTACTGTGCGCCACGCTGTTCGCGGGCGCGGTTTCGTGGCTGGTGTTCACGAGGCCGTGGCGGGCATGGATGGCGCCCGCGGACGCGAGCGAGCTGCTTGACGATCGAGAGCAACAAGAGTTTGTCGGCGACCGCAAGCTTTGACATCCCGGTGGGCGGCGGGAAGCTCGGCCTGTTCCGGCTGGACGACGGGCCGGGGACGGCCGAGCCGGTGGTCGCGGTCCACGGGATCACCGCGAACAGCCGGGCCTGGCTGCCGGTGGCCCGCGCGCTCGAGGGCCGGGCGGCGCTCCTCGCGGTCGACCTGCGCGGCCGTGGTGCGAGCAGCGCGCTGCCGCCTCCATACGGCATGGAGGCGTACGCTCGCGACCTCCTCGCGGTGCTCGACGCCTGCGGTCTGGAGCGCGCCGTGCTCGTCGGCCACTCGCTGGGCGCGTACGCGGTGGCGCGGTTGGCCGCCGACCGTCCCGACCGCGTGCGCGCCGCTGTGCTGGTCGACGGCGGCCTGACCAGCCCCGGCCTCGAGGAGGTCGATCCCGAGCCGTTCCTGGCCGCGTTCCTGGGACCGGCGCTGGCTCGGCTCGAGCTCACGTTCGCCGACCGCGAGGCCTATCACGACTGGTGGCGCGCGCACCCCGCGCTGGCCGGCAGCGACGTCGCCGACTCGGATCTGGTGGCGTACGCGAACCACGACCTCGGCGGCGCGCTGCCCGAGCTCCGCTCGACGGTGGCGCGCGAGGCCGTGCGGGCCGACGCGCACGAGTTGTTCGAGATGGGGAAGCCGGCTCACCGGCTGACCATGCCGGTCGAGATGCTGCGCGCGCCGCGCGGGCTGCAGAACGAGCCCGCGCCGATGATCGCGCCCGAATTGGCGGCGGCCTGGGCGGACGGCGCACCCGATCGGCGGCGGGTCACCGAGGTGCCCGGCGTGAACCATTACACGATCGTGATGGGCGCCTCTGGAGCCCGCGCGGTAGCGCAAGCGATCGTGCGCGCGCTGCAAACTCCGGCCGACGATCCTGCCCTACGATCCGCTCGATGAGCAGTGCTGGGACGGTCGGGGCCAGGCTCGAGCCTCCAGAGCCAGGACTGACCCCTGAGGAGATGGTCGCCCGGGCGGTCGCGCTCCGCCCCCGCCTGATCGCCGACCAGGAGGCGACCGAGCGCCGCACGTACTACTCGCAGGAGATGCACGAGGCGTTCCTGGCCGCCGGCTTCTACCACCTGTACGTGCCCCGGCGCTACGGCGGCTACGAGTTCGACGTTCCGACCTATGTCCGTGTCGTGCGCGAGATCGCCCGCGGGTGCGTGTCGACCGCCTGGTGCGTGGGCCTGGCCATGAACCACGCGCTGATGGTCGGCTCGTGGTGGCCCCAGGGGGCACAGGACGAGATCTTCGCCGGCGGCGATTTCCGCTGCTCGTCGGTGGCCGCCCCGGTGGGGCGTGCCAGCCGTGTTGCCGATGGCTGGGAGATCAACGGCCAGGTCGCGTTCGCGTCGGGCACGCCGTACGCGACCTTCTACATGGGCCAGGCGATCCTGCCCTCGCCCGAGGGCGCCGGGCCCGACGATCTTCCCCCCCAGCTGTTGTTCGTGGCCCCGCGCCGCGAGTGGGAGATGCTCGACGACTGGGGCGACATGCTGGGCCTGAAGGGCTCGGG
>DATFDC010000428.1:0-6554 GCA_035252415.1 Solirubrobacteraceae bacterium | reverse complement strand
CGCCGCCCGTCTCGATCATTGCGTGTCCACGACTTCGGAAGTCCTCTCGGCGGTCATCAACGGCACGGTCACCACAAGCCGCTTCTTCACCTGGCTGTCGGCAGTCCTCGTCGGCAACCTCCTCGGCGGAGTAGCAATCGTCGCCCTCCTCAACTACGGCCAGGTTCGGGCCGGTGAGGACTGACAGGCTGCGCAGGTTCCAGCGCGCATTCGGCCAGTCATCCATCCGCCCGCCCCTGTGCGATGACGATCAAGATCTCGCCGAGGTCCGACGTCTGCACAACCGATGAGTCGCGACGAGGTATCCGGTCTCAGATGCTGATGGCTCGTTAGCCACATGACCGAAGGAGAACAGTGAGCACCATCTGTCATCACACCATCTCTTTGGATGGCTACATCGCCGGTCCCGACGACTCGATGGACTGGGCCTTCGCCCACGGCAGACCGACCGCTCTCGCGGATGAGACCATGAACCGGCTCGGCGCGATTCTCGCCGGCCGCCGCTGGTACGAGTTGGCGCGGGAGCGTTGGAACGGAGTCGCCGGCATCTACGGCGGAGCGTATACCGGGCCCGTCTTCGTGCTCACCCATAGCCCGCCCAACGAAGGCGCGGAAGCGCGGATCCGGTTCATCTCAGACGGGATCGAGGCAGCGGTGGCAACCGCCGAGTCCGCCGCCCGAGAGAAGGATGTGGGGATCTTCGGGGCCAGTCTCAGCCAGCAGTGCCTCAGTACGCGGTTACTTGACGAGATCGTGCTCCACGTGGCGCCGGTGTTGCTTGGCGGCGGCGTCAGGCTATTCGGCGACGGGAACGACGAGCGCGTCGAGTTGGAGCGCGTGTCGGTTGGCGCAGCCGAGGGGCTCACCGATGTGCGGTTTCGCGTCGTAAAGCAGCGGCAGGAGTGAATCTCCAGATGCGTGGCGATCCCGAACTCGATGCGATGGCGCGTCGGGTGATAGACGCAAACCACTACATGACGCTAGCGACCCTGGATCCCGACGGATGCCCCCGAGGTCGCCCGTGTACTACACCACTGCCCGCTACACCGACTTCTACTGGGTCTCGTCGCCGGAAGCGCATCATTCGCGCAATCTTGCCGACCGCCCTGCGGTTCAGATTGTGATCTTCGATTCCACCGCGCGCGTCGGCCAGGGAGAAGCGGTGTACCTCCGCGGCGTCGCCAAGCAGATCGTCGACGAGGAGCTCGACGGTGTGCTCCCGGAGGCGTTCAGGACAGCGGCCGGGGCGCGGCAGTTCGATGCTGATGAGCTTCGCGGCGGCGCGCGGTTTCGCGTTTACGTGGCTTCCACAAGCGCCTGCGAGGTCCACGTGGCCGGCGGTCACCCGCTCCACGGCCGCGGAGTCGACACCCGCCAGCCAGCTGACCCAGCCTCGACCTGAGAAACGCGGCCGACTCGGCTGACCACCTCACCCCTCCCCTTCTCCGGGAGCCGATGGGCGGGCTCGCACCCAAGCGGCCGAGATTGAGCAGGCGACGGTCCACCGACTCCTGCTTCGGCATGCGCCGAGTATTTCGGCTCGACTCCTCACCTCCTTCGCGCCGAAAGCGCTCATCATGGGGACCCCGGCGCTGACTATGCGCCCATCCGCGCACGCAGCGAACCAGCAACGTGATGTCTCTCAGCCCGAGAGGACACAAGCCGAGAGTTCCCATGATCGCCCTCGCGCACCAGCACCTCGCCTCCGTACCAGCGGACCGCCTCCCCACGATCGTGTCACCCGACCACCACCCGGCGGCTCGTCAGCGAGCCGCGCGGCAGGTCCTCGAAGATCGCCGCTGAAGTGCAGCCCGCGCGTGTCGGCCCACCGCTTTGTAGGGTCAAGTCATACATGCCCACCTTCTCGATGCAGCCCATCGGGTTCGTCCGCTCGCCACGAACCGAGCCGATCGACGACGACTGGGGAGTAGTGATCTCCCGTGTAGAGCTCGATACCGCGCAATTCGCCGAGGGTTCGCTGCGAGGGCTCGCGGAGTTCTCGCACGTTGAGATCGTCTACGTGTTTGACCGGGTCGATCCGGGGTCGTTCGAGCTCGGGGCGCGACGGCCGCGCAACAACCCCGACTGGCCCGAGGTTGGGGTGTTCGCACAGCGCAACAAGCGCCGGCCGAACCGGATCGGAATCGGCACCTGTGAGCTGCTCAGTGTGGATGGCCTCGGGTTGGCCGTCCGGGGCCTCGATGCGATCGACGGCACACCTGTTCTCGACATCAAGCCGTACATGGTCGAGTTCGCGCCCCGAGAACCCGTGCGACAGCCTTCTTGGTCGCACGAGCTCATGCGCGGCTACTGGTGAGGGTCAGCTCGAGAGGAGACAGATCACCCGGGGGTCGAACAGCAGCCACCAGCCGCCGATCTCCTGGTCTCCGCGACCCGGCTACGGGTCGAGGAACCGCGGGCGGCCAACCTGATCTCCGACCAGGCGGCTGGGCGAGTTAATTCGGTGGGCGCCCGCAGCTCTGCCGGCTCGAACAGGTTCTACGCCGCGGCCTGGAGCGGCTAACGTCCGCCCGGTGGCGGTGAAGGCGTGCCTGAATGGTGGCCGTACGCGGACCGAGCATCCCGCGGTACCGCTGACGCCGGCCGACCTCGCCGCCGACGCGGTCGCCGTCCGGCAGTCCGGCGCGTTTGCCGTGCACGTTCACCCGCGCGACCGCTCGGGTGAGCCGACACTGAGCGCGCGGGACTGCGACGCCGCGGTAGCCGCGATCCGCGGCGCCGCTCCGAGGCTTCCAGTCGGGCTCTCGACCGCGGAGGCGATCGATCGCGACCCATTCGCCCGCGCGGCGGCGGTGCGAGCATGGCGCCAACGCCCCGATTTCATCTCGGTGAACCTCTCGGAGCTTGGATGGCAGGGCATCATGCGAGCCGCCGTCCACGCGGGTATCGGGATCGAGGCGGGTCTCGCCACCCGGGCGGACGCCCAGGAATTCGCGCGCAGCCCGTTCGTCCACCAGGTCGTGCGAGCTCTGGTCGAGGTGGATGGTGGCGCGGAGGAGGCCCGGGCGATCGCCGAGCTGATCCCCGCCGGCGTGGCCCAGCTGTGGCACGGGTACGGCGAGCGGACCTGGGAGGTGCTGGCGGCCGCCGCGGACGCGGGCGTTGATACCCGCGTGGGCCTGGAAGACGTCCTGGTGTTGCCCGACGGACGCCCAGCTGCCGACAACGCGGAGCTGACCGCCGCCGCCGTGGCACTGGCTCTGGGCGCCGCGTAGGGCACGCGACATCCATACGGGGGCGCGGCGATCACGGCGGGACCGACCTCCGCGGCCGGTCTCGGAAGACGCGTCACCGGCCTTCACCGGCCAGAACGAGAGACGGCCCGGAGGCCACCCCAGCAGGGCGACCGTCCGGGCCGTGTACGTCCATGCCGGCGGAGCGGGCTAGCCGCTCATGCCGAGCCGGTCGAACGCGCCGCCGTCGGGCAGCGCCACCAGCTCGAACTTCCGTCCGCTCCCGGCGTGTTCACCGGTGAAGCGCAGGGCGTGCCGCCCCAGCGGGTCCTCGTCGCCGAGCGGCAGCTCGGGCGCGAAGTTGACCGTGGGGTCGAGCAGGTAGGAGCTGGGCTCGCGGCTGTCGAAGTGCGCCATCGCGCGCACCTGCATCCGCGTCGGCACGTGTCTCACGCGCCCGCGCGCGCGAGCCAGCCGGCCCAGGGCACGCATGGTGCGCCGAACCCCGGCGCCTCTCCCCCGCCTCCTTCGCCGGCCGTCGTCGGGCAGCTTGAAGCCGCCCGATCCAGTGGTACGGTTTCTTCTCACTATCCGGACCTCCTTTCGAGGTCTTCTGGTCGGCTCCGAGTGATCACCTCGGGGTCGACGCGTTTGTGGGTCAATCTCGGAGCCGGCATCGGCCGCGACGAAACGCGACATCTTTGGCTAGGTCATTGGGTCCTCCTTCCTGGCCGCGACCGAGCGTTTCTGGGCTCTGGTTCCCTCGGCACTTGGTCGCACCGCGCTTTCCGTGGTGGTCGCCGGACTGGGCAATGCAAACGTGGTGGGCGAGAACAACCTGACTCCGCGCGCCCTGCCGCGTCGTCTCTTGTATCGCCGGGAGGGCGTGGATCCCAGCGCCAGGAGGGCGCGAGTCCCAGCGGACGGGGCGTGCGCCACGACGGTGCGAAGGCCTGAGTGGGCGTCGCCGGGGGCGCCCGCTCCAAGTGGCTCGCGACTGTGGGTGGGCCGAAGACAGAGGCAACACCGCCCGGGCCACTCGGGTGTCCAGCTGCTCGCCGGCTGGCTGCATAAGTTCGTCAGGGAGCCGTGGAGCGTGTGGGCGGCGGCGCGATTCACCGAGCTGCCTAGCGTGGGGTGAGTAGCCGCGTCGCGCGGTAAGTGCGAGTCGACTCGTGGCGACAGGCAATGCCGGAATGGCGGTCTCTCGTGATGACCGTTCCGCGACGAGCTCATCTAAGAACTCCGTCACTTTCAGGATCCGATTCGACGAAATTCCGCACAAACCGCTGTGGAGGTTGTGCCAATACCACCGCTGCTAGTGCAGAACGCCAGCCCGCCTGATTAGGGTTGCCCCGCACGGACGCAAAGCGCGTGCATCGCGCCCCCGACGCACGCGTGAGGGGTCCGCGACCAGGTAATGCGCCACGGTCGCGGACCCCTCCCCACGCCTGAAGGCGAGGGATCATCATCAGCCTAGCCCAGCCCACACCGAGGCTCGGGACGAACGTCGCGCATGGTGCTGGCCACAGTTGACGCTCGCCGTCCACAACGTGCTTCCCGACCGCGGTGGTGTGACGACCAAGCAGCGTCCACCTGGCCAGACCACGCGTGCTAAGCGCCCGCGGCCCGGCATAGACGTGGCGGTCACCCCGCCTGCTGCAGATGCACCAACAGCCCGCTCGTGGTAGCCGCCGGAGACCGCTGGCCGCGCATGGTGGACCGGGATCCAGTAACGCGACCCCGGCCGTTCGCCCCACGCGGCTAGGTCCGGTGGACCTGACGACTAATCAGAAGAGCCCTCTGACCGGAGGCTGGCAGGCTGGGATCTGAGGGGGCCCGGGGGTGATTCCCCCGGGCCGCCGAGCGAGCCTACGGACGACGCTCGGGTTCTCAGACGATCACACCGCTATGCGTTGCCGAGACGATTTCTCGACTCGGCCGGCGGATCGGGTTGGGCGCCTTGGCCCCGGCGCACAACCGAGCGCGCAGTTGCTCATTGGAAGCAGACGCCGCTGTTCTTGTCGTACTCCCCGGTTGCCAGGTCCGTGCCCGTGTAGCTCTGGGGCAGGAGCTGGCACGGGGTGCCCGTGTTCAGCGCGTTTGCGACGTCGATCTGGCCGCCCGTGGTCAGGTGGAACGTGAAGCAGTTCGGGAAAAGGCCCACCGGCCCGCATCGAGTCACCGACGACGGCGTCGCCGTGGTGGTCTGCGTCGACAAGGTCACGCCGTAGCGATCGAAGGTCTGGACGCGGACCTGGCCGCTCGGGGTGAAGCCATCTCCCGCGATTCCGGTCGAGGTCAGCCACACCATCGGTCCGCAGTTCTCGCTCGTCGTCGCGAACTCGGTATACGGGACCGTGGTCCACGTGCCGTTGTTCACGTCGCTCACCCCGCCGGTGAACCGGACCTGGATCGCGTGGCCGCAGGTGGACCGGGGCATCGAGGTGATGGTGCCGGTCGGGTTCGATGCCGCGATCGACGGGCCGTTGGTCCAGGCGGTGCTGGCGGTCCCGTCGCGCCACGCTGTGCTGACCGAGGTCCCGGGCACGAAACCAGGCGCCTCGATCACGAGGTTGCGGCCCATCTGCGTATAGAACGGCGCCGGGCCGTAACTGAAGTCCGCCGACGCTCCGCCACCGTACTGTCCGTGCGCCCCTGGGGGCGGCGGCGTGATGATCGAGGCTGAGGCGGGCGACGTGGCGAGTGCCAGCGCGCCTCCGCTCGCCACGATCGCTACCAGCACCGCGCCACACCGGTAGCGCAGCTTCCCTCCTCTTTGCCTGTCCTGAGCGGACCGATGCCCCCTAAGCCAATTCATCTCAAGCCGTCCTTTCACGTCATCGATGGCGCAGCGCCAGCCCCGGGCGCCGTCACCTAACTGAGCGCGATCGAGGTGCGCTGATACATGCGAGTCGCTCACGTCGCAACCCAGTGGGGTGAGCCTGCAGACCGCGTGGAGGGGTTCTCCGTCTCGGGGGGACGTTCGAAGGCCCCCAAAACGCATGCACGCCGATCGAGGATCGAGATCAGGCCGCTCATCCTCCTCGGGGGGCGGACCTCCGGCTGAGACTGGCCAACCTATGACGGCTTCACAGGCTGCCGATCCGCTGAGCTCGGCTGACCGCTCGCGTGGATGTTCGCCGGCCCTTCACCGGTGCCATACGCGTTACGAGCTCATGCAGCTGACGGCAACCCAGCGGGGGCGACACAAAGGCCATCGCGAAGCTGATCCGCGCCGATCTCATCCTCGTTGACGATGTCGGCCTGCTGCCGGTCTCCGCCGACGCCGCGGAGGCGCTGTTCCGCGTGATCGACGCCGCCTACGAAAAACGCTCGATCGCGATCAGCTCCAACATC
>DATFDC010000427.1:0-2353 GCA_035252415.1 Solirubrobacteraceae bacterium | reverse complement strand
GTCTGCTCGACCCCAAGCTGTTGGGGATCGAGCTCGAGCTTCAGCGATTCGATCTCTCGCTCGAGCACCGTCGCGCCACGGAAAACCAGGTGGTGACCGAGGCGGCCCAGGCGATGCGCGAGGCCGGCCTCGGACTCAAGGCGGCCACAATCACTCCCGAGGGAGCTGACGATGTCGGCTCTCCGAACCGGATCCTCCGCGAAGAGGTCGACGGGAAGGTGATCGTTCGCACCGGCCGGCGGCTGCCCGGCGTTCAGCCGATCGCGGGTGTCCACTATCCGATCTCCGTCGTGCGCATGGCCGTGGACGACGCCTACGGCGCCAAGCAGTGGCGCGAGGGCGACGCCGGCGCGCCGTCGGAGATCGCCTACCGCACCGAGAAGATCACCCGCTCAACCTGTCGCGCGGTCGCCGAGTACTCATTCCGGACGGCCGAGAAGATGAACGCCCGCGTGTACGGCGGCCCCAAGTGGACGGTGTCGCCCGTGTATGAGGGGATGCTGAAGGAGGAGCTTGACGCCGCCGCCGCTCGCCACGCGAGCACGGCCTACGAGCCGGTGCTGATCGACGCCACGTACGCGGGCCTGCTCTCCGGTGCCACCGATGCGCCGCTGGTGATCCCGGCGCTGAACCGGGACGGCGACTGTCTCTCTGACCTGGTGCTGCCGATGTTCGGATCGATCGCCGGCGCCGAGTCAGTCCTGCTGGCCTTCAACGACGAGTACGAGACCACCGTGGCGATGGCCGAGGCGCCCCACGGCACGGCCCCGGCGCTCCAGGGCAAGGACGTGGCCAACCCGCTGGCCATGATCCTGGCCTGCGGCGCGCTGTTCCGCAACGCCGCCGACCGGCACGGAGCCGTGGCCGATCGCGCCTCGCGCGCGATCTACGAGGCGGCTCTCGAGACGATCGCCTCGGGGATCAAGACCCCTGACCTGGGCGGCGCGGCCGGTACGACCGAGTTCACCACCGAGGTCGTCAACCGCGTCGGGACCAAAATCGAGGTCTGGTCGTCGCTCGGTTCGGCCGCGTGAGGCCCGGCGTGATGAGCCGATCCGCCAGCCGCCGTTTTCTCCCCCTCGCGTTCCGCTTCACCGGCCGGTCTCCGTGATCATCGCCGCGCACTCGATCATCCACACCTCGGACCCGGAGGGCGTCCGGGCCTTCTTCCGGGACGTCCTCGAGCTGCCGTCTGTCGACGCCGGGCACGGCTGGTTGATCTTCGCGCTGCCGCCGGCCGAGGTGGCGGCACACCCGACCGACGGTCCGGTCCGGCACGAGCTGTACCTGATGTGCGACGACATCCACGCCACCGTGGACGAGCTGCGGGGCAAGGGCGTCGAGCTAGCCCGCCCGATCTCCGAGGAGCGCTGGGGCCTGGTCACCGCGATCAGCCTGCCCGGCGGCGGCGAGCTCGGGCTCTACGAGCCCCGGCATCCGACGCCAAGGCGCTGACGACGGCGAGCCCGTCTGGGCGCGGCCGTTCGGTCCATTCGGCGCTATGCCCGCACCGACGCAAGCCACGCCCGTTCACTCCATTCGGCGCCACGTTCAGGCCCCGCAAGCCGCCGTTCATTCCGTCCGACCGTCGTTCTACGCTGCCGAACATATGTTCCAGTCTTCCAAGAAGCGCCTGCGCGCCTGGTTGGACGTGGTCGACGACATGCTCGTCGGCGATCCGCCGGTTGACGCGCACGCCGAGCCGCCCGCCTGGGCGACGCATCCTCACCGCCGACCGCTGCTCCCGCAGCGCGCCCGGCGAGTCGGCAGCGTCCCCGCGGCCCCGGCCCATTGCCTCTGCCCGGTCCGTCCGGCGCAGGGCGATCTCGGCGGCCGACCGTCCCGGCACGGGGCCGGCTGCGCACTGACTAACTGAATAGCCGCCTACACCGCCCCGAGGACCTTTTTCTGCCGCTCAAGCGGTCACCCGGCAGCGGTCAGCCAGTGAGCTGCCGCGCGCGTGATGTGGGCGGCGAGGATCGCGCCGCTGGGCTCGCCGGTCGTTTGATCGGAGCCTGCCGTAACGAGGCCGAAAAGGACCACGAAGAAGGTGCCCAGGCCGAGGACCAGGCAGACGATGAGTAGGACGAGGACCTGCGGATTGGCGCGGAAGTACGCCGCGACAGGATGGCGTGGGGGTTGCGACCCGTCACCTCGGCCGCCCGGATGTGCTCGATCGCTCCGGGCGTCCGTCATCTTGTCCTTCCTGTCATTCGCGCTGTGAAGATAAACCGGCGGCGACCTACTCTCCCAGGCCCTTGCGGGCCAAGTACCATCGGCGCTGAGGGGCTTAACGGCTCTGTTCGGAATGGGAAGAGGTGTTTCCCCCTCGCCATAGCCACCGGAAACTGGT
>DATFDC010000426.1:0-7138 GCA_035252415.1 Solirubrobacteraceae bacterium | reverse complement strand
GGGCGCCACCGCGCCGCCCGCCTCGCCGGCCGCGCCGGCGCTTGGCCCGCTGCGCGCTCGCCTCCTCGTCGTCGTCCTCGTCCCCGTCGGACTCCGAATCGCCTTCTTCGTCTTCCTGCTCGGCGCGCTGGGCCTCGGCCGCCTCGAGCTCGGCGGCGATCAGGGCATCGTCCTCGGCGCGCAGGTCGATCTCGTCGTCGAAGTCCACGCCGATCCCGGCCTCCGCATCGCCATTGGGCTCGAGTCCCTGCTCGCGCTTGAAGGCCTGGATCTGCTGGACGGTCACCTCGAGCTGGTGGGCGATCCATGCGTCGGTGCGGCCCTGCCGGACCCAGGCACGTATCCGGTTGAGCTCGGGGCGTAGCGATCGTCGCGCCATTTCGGCGCGGAGGTTATTACAGCGGGCCGCTGGACCGCGTCACGCAACCCCGGCCGACGGGGGCGGACGCATGCTCGATCGAACGTCCGTAGAGCCTTGTGTGCGACAGATGTCAACCGCTATGCTGGCCTCGGCGGACTGGAGGCCCGTGGAGACGGGCTTTTTCCGGACGTTTCGTTTCACACCAGGCGAAGCAGGGAGGCATATCCCCAATGTTGGTACTCACCCGCAAGTCCAACCAGAGCATCATGATCGGCGACGACATCGAGGTCTCCGTACTGGCGATCATGGGCGAGAAGGTGCGAATCGGGATTCAGGCCCCGCGTGACATCCCGGTATTTCGCAAGGAGGTGTATCTGGAGATCCAGCAGGAGCGCATGGGCTCCGGCAAAGGCGCGCGCGAAGAGGTAGACGCGGCGCTGCGTGGCCTGGGAGAGGGCACTTAGCGCTCGCCCGCTCGGGGGCGCGGACGACCCGCTAACCGAGCAGGTAGTAGAGCGTTTCGAACATCGCGATCGTCACGGCTACGGCGGTGGCGATCAGCGAGAAAACGAGCAGCCAGAAGCGCATTGAGCTGCGCTTGCGTCTGCGCGCGCGCGTTCGCTTGCGCGTGCGCGAGTTCGCGTGCTTCCACAGCATCTGGCTGCGGCTCGACTCGAGCTGCATCTCCTGCCGGAACTCCTGCTCGAGCTCGGCGAGGCTCTGGCGCATCTTCATCGCCATCGAGCCGCGAGCCTACCAAGCGCAGGCTCGCGGCGTTATGAAACAGACGTGCTAGTGGACCGCCTGCTGGTCGTACACCTGCACGAAATGCAGGTAGTTCTCGGCGATCTGCGCCGCGGCGGCGTCGCGCGCCAGATCCCCGCCCAGGAAGCCCTTCAAAGCGTCCCACCAGATCGAGCGCCCGATCGCGAAGCCGATGAACCCCTCCACCGGGGCGGCCTCGCGCAGCCACTGCTCCACTTTCTCGGTCGACGCGCCCCGCCCGAGCAGCACGCAGGTCACGCCCTCGCGGCCGTTACCGCTTCGCGCCTGCTCGGCGAGCATGGCCGCGTCGGACTGCTCGTCGACGCCCTCGATCTTCCACACGTCGACCTCGATGCCGGCCTTCTGCGCGTCCTCGATCGCCCGGCGCATGAGCTCAGGACGCAGCTCGGCGTCGTAGCGGTCGCTGTCGCCGTCCACGCTGGCCAGCTGCTCGTCGGTGGCGGGCACGAGCAGCTCGAACAGGAACTTCCGATCGTGCTCGTGCAGCCAGTCGGCCAGCTCTTTGAGGCGGCCGAGCTGGCGCTGGTTCATCTCCGTGTCCGGGTCGTCGGAGTTGTAGCGGACCAGCACCTTGGCGAAGTCCGGATCGAACTTCTCGATGTGCTCGCCGAACCGGGATCCGTACTGGAAGTCGAACTCGTTCTGGCCCGACTTCTCCACCGGCATCGCCAGCTTCAGGCCATGCTCACGCGCCGCCGAAGGGATATTCGAGCCGAACTGCTCGTCGACCAGCACGCCGGTGGCGCCGGCCTCGGCGCCTCGATTCACCGCCTCGAGCATGCCCTCGAAGATCAGCCGCTTGGCGTCGCTGATCCGCTCGGTCTCCTCCTCGGTCGGGTCGCCCTCGATCCCGAACATCTTCTTCTGGAACGACCCCCGATGATCGAACGCGAGGATGTAAAGCTTGCCGTCGTATCCCAGGGCCATCTGGGAGCCTCCTTTTCGATGATTCAGTCCGTGTCCAGTCTACGGTCTACCCTGCCGCGCGATGGAGCACAAATTCGGCGGGCCGCCGTACACGATCGGCATCGAGGAGGAGTTGATGATCCTCGATGCGGAGTCGCTCGAGCTGGTCAATGCCATAGAGAGCCTGCTCGAGCCCGCCCCGGCCGGCGAGATCAAGCCCGAGCTCATGGAGTCCGTGCTCGAGGTCTCGACCGATCCCTGCGCGAACACGGCCGAGGCCGGTGAGCAGCTGCGGGCGCTGCGGGCGCAGGTCCGCAAGACCGCGGCGCGCCGGAACCTGACGATCGGCTCGGCGGGCACGCACCCGTTCGCGATGTGGGAGGACCAGCGGATCGTGGCCCGGTCCCGCTACCGCGACCTGGTCTCGGCCCTGCGCTTCGTGGCCCGTCAGGAGCTGATCTTCGGCATGCACGTGCACGTGGGGATCGACGATCCCGAGAAGGCCATCCACGTGACCAACGGGATGCGCGTGCACGTGCCGATCCTCCTCGGGCTGTCGGCCAACTCGCCGTTCTGGCGCGCTGACGCCACCGGGCTGGCCTCGACCCGGACCCCGATCTTCCGGGCCTTTCCCCGGGTTGGGATCCCGCCCACCTACAAGGACTGGGCCGACTACGAGCAGCGAATCGAGTTCATGGTCCACACCAGGGTGATCGAGGACTACACCTACCTGTGGCACGACGTGCGGCCGCACCCGAGCTTCGGGACGGTCGAGATCCGTGTGATGGACTCCCAGACCCGCGTCGAGCACACGCTCGGCCTGGCCGCGCTCGTCCAGGGCCTGGTCAAGGAGCTCTCCGAGCACTTCGATGCCGGCAAGGAGCTCTCGCGCTACCCGTTCGAGATGCTCGACGAGAACAAGTGGCTGGCCGCCCGCCATGGCCTCGACGGCGAACTGGTCGACCTGCCCCACTGGGACCGGGTCTCGGCCCGCGAACTGGCCCGGCGGTTGATTGACCGGATCCGAGAGCATTGCCAGGACCTCGGCTCCGCGGGTGAACTCGAGGCCGTGGAGGACCTGCTCGAGCGGGGCAACGGCGCCGCCCGCCAGGTCGTGGTGTACGAGGCCAACCACGATCTGCGCGAGGTCGTGGCCGAGATCGTGGCCGCCACGGCGGTCTAACCACCGCGGCGACACCGGGGCTCTATCCCCGACCTCGCCGCCGTCATACAATCGAAACGAGCTATGAGCACTGGCGGCCCGGACCTGTTCGTGATTTGCAAGAACTGCCAGTCCGAGGTCAGCCCGTACATCACCGAGTGCCCGTACTGCGGCAGCCGCCTGCGCAAGCGGGCCCCCAAGCTCGACCGCGAAGGCCGCCCGACCGAGCGCAAGCGCCGCACGCCGACCCCCTCGCTTCCCCGCCTGCGCCGGGGCGAGATCCCCGGGATCCGGGGCGAATCGCGGCCCTACGCGACGATCGCCCTGGTCCTGGCCGGCCTCGCCGGCACGCTCCTGTGGCGGGCCGCGCTGGTCGGCTCGACGCACGCGATCGAGCTGTGGGCCCAGTTCGGCACCCATCTGTGGTGGCGGCTGCTGGTCGCCCCGTTCACCTACACGAACACCGGATACGCGATCGTGGCACTCGGCACGATCGGGATCTTCGGCTGGCTGCTCGAGCGCCGGCACGGCCCGCTCGTGGCGATCGTGCTGTTCGTGGTCGGGGCGGTCGGGGGTGCCGCGGTGACCGCATCCGATGCCTCGCTGCCGCTCGCGTTGGGCGGCAACGGCGGCGCGCTCGCCCTGCTCATCGCCTGGGCGATCCCCGATCTGCTCTCGCTCCGGGCCGGCGAGGAGATCGAGGGCGATCTGCTCGGCACCGCGGTGATCGGGGTGGTCGTAGCGCTGATGCCGCTGGCCGTGCCCGGCTCGAGCTGGATCTCCGCCGGGGTCGGCGTGCTGGCCGGTCTGCTGATCGGGCTGCCGCTCGCGCTGGCCGGCGACCGGTAAGGCGCCGCCGCCAGGCGCCGCCGACGATCCCGATCCAGCAACCCGGACGTATGATCCGGAACGCCCCGTGGTCGACCGCGCCTACACCGACGCCGAGCTGGAGGCGGCGATCGCAGCGATTGCCGAGCCCGCGCGGCTGCGCGAGGCACAGGACCTGGTTGCCCGCAGCGCCCCGGCGCTGGCTCGCGTGCTGGCCGCCGCGCTCGACGAAGGCGGCTGGTTCGAGACGGGGAGCACCCAGGCCGTGCGGGAAATCACCGGCCTAGAGGATCCCGGCGAGCGGGTCCGCGCCGTGCGGACGATGCTGGCCGAGGAGACCCGCCTGGGCATGCTGGTCGGTGTCGCGGTCGGCTTCGAGCTGGCCCGCGAGCTCGCCGGCGTTCCCGGCACACGGCAACCGACAGAGGAGGATTGACAGGAGATGGAAGTTCGCTTTCTGGGCCACGCCGGCTTCGAGCTCGCCGACGGCGGCGACACCACGGTCCTCATCGATCCGTTCCTGAGCGGCAACCCCAAGGCCGCGATCAGCGCTGAGGACGCCGCCGCCACCACGATCCTGCTCACCCACGGCCACGGGGATCACATCGGCGACACGGTGGCGATCGCCAAGCGCACCGGGGCGACCGCCGTGGCGATCGTCGAGATCGCCAACGAGCTCGGCGAGGAGGGCGTCGACGTCCGCGATCCCAACATGGGCGGGACGGTCAAGTTCGACTGGGGCTGGGTCAAGCTCGTGCCGGCCTGGCACACGTCGACCACTCCGAAGGGCACGGCCAACGTCCCGGCCGGCCTGCTGATCAACTTCCAGGACACGATCGTCTACCACCTGGGCGACACCTGCGTGTTCTCCGATCTGCAGCTGGTCGGCAAGCGCCACCCGATCGACATCGCGTTGATGTGCATCGGCGGCCACTACACGATGGATCGCGTGGACGCGGTCGACGCGGCCGAGCTGGTCGGGGCCAAGACCGTGATCCCCTGTCACTACAACACGTTCCCGCCGATCGAGACCGACGCCCAGGCGTTCAAGTCAGACGTCGAGTCGGCCACGCGATCGAACGTGGTGATCCTCGAGCCGGGCGAGTCTCACTCGACGTGACCCACGCGATCGTCTTGATCCAGGCGGATCGCGCCGGGCTGGCCACCCTCGGCGGCGAACTCGCCGACCTCGAGGGCGTGGCCGAGGCGTACTCGGTGACCGGCGAATGGGACTTCGTCGCGGTGCTCCGCCTGCGCCGGCACGAGGACCTGGCCAAGGTGGTCACCGGCCAGATCTCGCAGCTGGCCGGGGTGGCGCGAACCCACACGATGGTCGCGTTCGAGGTGTACTCGCGCCACGACCTCGAGGCGTTGTTCTCCGTCGGCCAATAGGCAGTGCGCGTCGCGGTCGTCGCCGAGTGGTACCCGTCGCCGGGTGATCCGGTGCTGGGCATCTGGGCGCACCGGCAGGCCGTCGCGGCGCGCGACGCGGGCGCCGAGGTGCGGGTCCTCGCGCTCCGGCGACCGATCCCGCCGTTGTCTGTGGCTCGCGAGGTTTTTCATATTCCCCCGGCCACTCACGAGCTCAGCGACTGGATCGAGGGGGCCCGGACATCGCTGCGGCCGGTGACCCTCGACGGGCTCGAGGTCACGCCGGTGCCGTTCGTCGCGCCTCCTCGCCCGATCTCGTACGGCACCTGGGGCTACTGGGCCGCGCCGCCACTCGGCCGCGCGCTGGATCGCCTCCACCGCGACTGGCCGTTCGACGTGCTCCATGCCCACAACCTCGCGCCGACCGGCCATGCTGCCGCACGCTGGGTGCGCCGGCGCGGACCAGCCTTCGTCGTCTCGTGTCACGGGCCCGACATGATCCACGTCGCAGTCCGCACCATCGGTCAACGAGCCTGCGTCGCAGCTATGAGCGCCGCCAACCTCGTCATGGCCAACAGCGCATGGGCCGCACGCCGCTGCGAGGCGATCGCGGGGCGGCCGCTGCCTGTACGAATCGTGCACCTGGGGGCCGACGTTCCCCCCGCGATCGCGCCACGGAACGGCCAGACGCGGCTGGTCACGGTGGCGCATCTCGTCGAGCGAAAGCGCCACGACGTGGTGCTGCGGGCCCTGGCTCGGTTGGAACCGGAGCGCCGGCCCGAGTATCTGGTGATCGGCGACGGACCGTGCCGCTCGGGCCTCGAGCGCCTGGCCGGCGAACTGGATGTGGCCGACCGGGTCCGGTTCGTCGGCCAGCTTCCGAACGACCGGGCCGTTGCCGAGGCCGCGAAGTGCGACCTGTTCGTGATGCCGGGCGTGGAGGAGCCGTTCGGGGTGGCGTTCGTCGAAGCGATGGCGGCCGGGTTGCCGGCCATCGGCAGCCGCGGCGAGGGCGGGCCCGAGGACATCGCGGCGGCCGGTCCGGGGATGGTGCTCGTGCAACCGGACGATGCCGACGCGCTCGCGGCCGAGATCGCCCGCCTCACCGCCGACCGGTCCGAGCTCGCCCGGCTGGGGGCGGCGGCTCGGGAAACCGTGGCGGCGAACTTCACCTGGGAGCGTTGCGGCGTCGAGACGGTCGCCGCGTATCAGGCGGCGCTCGAGGCCCGGTGAGCGATCTACTGCTGGTGTCGCTCGGCACCACGCGGGGCCTGCGCCTGTCCGACGCCCAGTTGGTCGACATGCTCCGGGAGGCCGGCGCAAGCGTCCAGGCGGTGGGCACGCGGATCGGTCTGACCAACGCGCTGCGCCGCGGCTATCCGGTCAACGACGTGGTCGAGGCGGTGGCGGCGCGCCGGGCGCTGGCCGCCGGCGTTCGAGCGCATCGGCCCCGCGCCCTCGTCCTCTCGAGCACGACCGTCGCACTCCTGATTGGCCGGCCGAACCTCCCGTACGCGGTGTGGCTCGACTCGCCGGCGCGGCTGAACCGCCCGGGCGTGCTGAACGCGCCCCTCCACTGGCTCGAGCGCCGGCAACTGGCCCGCGCCCGCGTGCTCCTGCCCCACAGCCCGGGGACCGTGGCCGCGCTCCCGGTCGGCGCGGCGCCGTCGGTGATGATCCCGCCGCCGCTCCCCGCGGCGCCCCCCGCGAGCGATACACGCGAG
>DATFDC010000425.1:0-17582 GCA_035252415.1 Solirubrobacteraceae bacterium | reverse complement strand
CCATCGATCTTTCAGCCCTACTTTGACATCGCGAAGCTCTTTCGCAAGGAGTCGGTGCGGCCGCACAGCGCCTCGCCGTTCTTCGAGCTGGCGCCGCTGATCGCGTTCGCGTCCTACTGCTCGATCGCGTTGCTGATCCCGGTGCTGACGAACTTCCCGCTCCCGCTGGGGACGGCCGGGGACATTCTCGGCGGCGCGTTCCTGTTCGGCCTGGCCGGATTCGTGACCGCGCTGGCCGGGGTCGACTCCGGCTCGGTGTACGCCGCGCTCGGCTCGAGCCGGACCCAGTCCGTCGCGACGCTGGTCGAGCCGACGCTGATCTTCGTGTTCTTCACGGTGGCGCTGGTCACGGGGACCGACCTGCCCTATGCGCTGAACGCGACGCTCGCGCACTCCTCCTCGGAGTACTTCCGTCCCAGCCACCTGCTGGCGGCGGCGGCATTCTTCGCGATGCTGCTCGTCGACACGGGTCGTGTCCCGATCGAGAGCCAGGGCTCGACGCTCGAGTTCGGGATGATCGACGACGCCCGACTGTTCGAGCACTCGGGGCCGGCGATGGCCTTGTTCCGCTGGTCCTCGACCATGAAGCAGTTCCTGCTCTACGTGCTGTTCCTGAACGTGCTGGCGGTTCCGTGGGGGTTGGCGTCCGACCGCGCCGTTGGATCGGTGGCGATCGGGCTCGGATGGCTCCTGGTCAAGATGATCGGGCTGGGGCTCGTGATGGTGGTGATCGAGTCGAGCTTCGCCAAGCTTCGGCTGTTCCGGATCCCCGACTTCATGGGCGCCGGGTTCGTGCTGTCCGTGCTGGCGATCCTCGTCTTCTACCTGGCCAACGGCTGACCCTGAGCGATGCCGGCGGGACCCCACTACGACTTTGCCCACGCAGCCGCAGCGCTGATCGCGATCGCGGTTCTCCTCAGCGGGCTGGCGTTGCTGCTGGTCAAGCAGGTGCACGAGCAAGTCCGCACGTACGCGGTCCAGTCGCTGTTCGCCGCGGGCTACACGCTGCTGGTCGGAATCGATCGGGGCGATGCCGCGTTGATCGTGCTGGCGGCATGGACGGGTGTGATCAAGGTGATCCTGATTCCGGTCGCGATCGACCGCGCGGTCACCCGGCAGGTTTCCGAGCATGAGGTCCCGCTGGTGGTGCAGGTGCCGATGTCGCTGCTGATCGGGGTGACATTGGCCGGGCTCGCTTACTGGTCGGGCTCGGCGCTGCCGATCCACGGCGCGCTGTTGCCGACGCCTGCCCTCGGGATGCCGCTCTCGCTGGTCCTGATCGGCTTCTTCTTCATGATCACCCGCCAGAACGTGATCAGCCAGATCGTTGGCCTGCTCACGCTCGAGAACGGAGTGTTCCTGGCCACGGTGGCGATCGCCCCGGGGCTTCCCTTCGCGATCGGGTTCCTGCTCCTGCTGGACCTGTTGCCGGCGGTCGTCTTCTACGGGGTGTTCGCCCGCCTGATCGCCTCGCGCGCCAAGACCACGAGCATCGAAGACATGGCGGTGCTGCGCGGCTGATGGCGGTCTGGCTCCTGATCATGCTCGCGCTGCCGCTCGCGGCGGCGGTCACCGGCGCCGTGCTGGGCGATCGCACGGTGAGCGGCTGGCTGTCGGCCGTCGCGGCGGCGGGGTCGCTCGCCGCCGCGCTCGTGGCGGTGTTCGCCTACCACGTCGTGCGGGCGCGCCATGCCCTGGGCAGCGTGTTCTTCCTCGACGGGCTCAGTGGCGTGTTCCTGATTGCCGTCGCGTTCGTGTATGCGGTCGTGGCGCTCTACTCGGTCGGGTACCTGCTCCCCGGCATCGGGCACGTGCAGCTGCGGCGCTGGTACTGGCCGCTGTTGAACCTGTTTGGCCTGGCGCTGCTGGCCACGCCCGTGATCGCCAACCTGGGGGTGCTGTGGGTAGCAGTCGAGCTGACCACGGTGGTGAGTGCCCTGCTGGTAACCAGTGAGGGCTCGGATCAGTCGCTCGAGGCGGGCTGGAAATACATCGTGATCGGATCGGCCGGCCTCGCCGTGGGGCTGTTGGGGATCGTGCTGGTCTACGCGGCCGGAGTACCGGCCCTCGGCGATCACTACACGCCGACCTACAGCACGCTCGCGCATGCCGCCCCGCATCTCAACGCGTCGCTGGTGCGTGCCGGGTTCGCGTTCGTGCTGGTCGGCTTCGGCACGAAGGTGGGCCTGGTGCCGATGCATGCCTGGCTGCCCGACGCCCATTCCGAGGGCCCCAGCCCGATCAGCGCGATGCTGTCCGGCGCGCTGCTGGCGGCGGCTCTGTACGCGGTGCTCCGGATCGGGGCGGTCGCCCAGCTGGCCATCGGCCCGTCGTACGTGCACGTGCTGCTGCTCGTCTTCGGCGCGCTGTCGCTGCTGCTCGCCGCGCTGTTCACGCTGCGCCAGACCAACTACAAGCGGCTGCTTGCCTATTCCTCGATCGAGCACATGGGGATCGTCTCGCTCGGAGTCGGGATCGGTGGTCCGATCGCCGCCTACGGCGCGTTCTTTCACGTGCTCGTGCACGCCGCCGGCAAGACGCTCGCGTTCTTCGGCGCGGGCGGCCTCCTCAGCCGGTACGAGACGCGCGAAGCGGATGGGGTGCGCGGCGTGATTCGGGCGGCGCCGTTCACGGGGGTCATGGTCCTGCTCGGGGCGCTGGCCGTCACGGGCGTCCCGCCGTTCGGGATCTTCCGCTCCGAGCTCCTGATTGTCACGGGAGGGTTCAATCACTCGCGCTACGCGCTCGCCGGCCTGCTGGTGGTGTTCGCCAACGTCGCGTTCGTGGGCGTGTACCAGGTGTTCCATCGGATGGTGCTGTCCCCGGGCGAGGCCAGCGCGGGCGATCGGGCTCGTCTGGGGCGGCCCGAGCAGCCGCTGATGGCGGCGGCGATGGTGGCGAGCCTGATGGTGGTGCTGGTGCTCGGCCTCTGGATCCCAGGGCCGTTGAACCGCCTCCTGCATGGAGCGGTGGCGGTGATCGGGGGGCAGCTGTGATCCCGCTCCGGGAACGCTCGGTAGACGCGGGCTCGCTCGCCACCGAGCTCGAACGGCTCGGCGGCCGGTTGATGCTGCTGTTCGCGACCATCCCCGCCGGTGCAACGCCAGATCTCTGCGCGCTCGTTTGCGCCGACGATGGGGTGGTCATGTTCCGCGCCTCGGTACACGGGAGCGCATACCCGGCCGTGACGCCGGTGGTTCCGGCCGCCCATTGGTTCGAGCGCGAGATCCACGACGTCCACGGCATCACACCCGAGGGCCATCCCCGTCTCGAGCCGCTCGTCAGTCACGCCCTGGACGACGGTGAGGTGACGCTGCCGGAGGAGGACGATGTGCGCCTCGCCCATCGCGGCGCGGAGCGGCTGGCCGGCCCGGGCGTGTTCGTGATCCCGTACGGGCCGGTCCGCTCGGGGGTGTTCGAGTCGGCCCAGTTCCTGGTCCAGACGGGGGGCGAGGACGTCGCCTACTGCGCCCAGCGGCTGTTCTTCAAGCGCCGCGGCGCCGAACGGCGGATCTGCGAGGTTCCGCTCGACCTCGCGGTGCTCGTCGCCGAACGCGTGTCGGGAACCTCGAGCGTCGCCCACGCACTGGCGTTCTCACACGCCGTGGAGTCGCTGGCAGTGACGGACGTCCCGCCGCGCGGTCAAGCGATCAGGCGGATCCTCGCCGAGCTCGAACGTGTCTACAACCACCTCGAGGCGACCGTCCGCGAATGCGAGGACGCCTCGCTGTCGGTCGCGCAGGCCCAGTTCGCCGCGCTCAAGGAGCGTCTGCACCGGCTCGCCGGCGCCGTCGTCGGCAACCGCTACCTGCGCGGAGCGATCGTCCCGGGCGGCACGCGCATCGACCTCGACGCGGGCGCGGTCGACCTGATCGCCGCAACGTTGTCCGACTGGGAGCACGAGTGGCGGCGTGTCCTGGCTGTGCTCCTGCGCACCGACTCCTTCCTCGACCGCCTGGTCAGCGCCGGCCCACTGTCCGGGGAGGACGCCCGCGACTTCGCGTGCGTGGGACCGGTCGCTCGGGGCTCTGGAATCGATCTCGACACGCGCCGCAACCTTCCCTACGACGGCTACGGTCCGTTCGAGGTCGCGCATCACTCCGACGGCGACGCGATGGCTCGCATGGAGGTCCGCTTCCACGAGGTGGACACCTCGCTTCAGCTGATCCGAGAGGGCCTCGCATCGCTCAGACCCGGCGCACACAGGGCCGAGCTGGGGGAATTCACCCGGGAATGCGCGCTCGGCGCGGCGGAGTCGGCCCGCGGCGAGACGCTCTACTGGCTCGAGGCGGACGGCGAGCAGGCGCTACGCGTCTGCAAGCTCCGGGCCGCGTCGTTCGTGAACTTCGGCGTGTTCAACCGCGTGTTCGACTCCCAGGTGCTCACCGATTTCTCATTCATCGAGCACAGCCTGGGGCTATCTCCGGCGGCGTGTGACGCATGATCCGGTGGTTCGTGCGCGGAGTGACCGGACGCCGCCTGACGACGCGCTACCCGCGAGCCGAGGAGCCGGCGCCCGCGGGCTTTCGAGCCACGGCGACGCTCCGCCCCCATGCGGTGTCGGGAGAACAAGCGCGGGCCCTGGTCGCGAGGTGCCTACCCGGTGCCCTGTCGACGGACGAGCACGACTCCCTGACGCTCGACGGCACGCGCTGCATCGGCTGCGGGCTGTGCGCACCGACGCTGCGGATCGAATCGGGATACGAGCTGGCCCGCAGAGCCGAGCACGCGACGCCGCTCCCGTCCCCGCTGCGTCGCTCGCTGCATATCCGTCACGTCGACGCCGGCTCGGATGGCGCCGTTGAGCAGGAGATCGCCGCCCTGCTGAACCCCTATTACGACATGCAGCGCCTCGGCCTGTTCTTCACTGCAAGCCCGCGGCACGCCGACGTGCTGCTGGTGACCGGTCCTGTGACCCGGCCGATGGAGGCGCCGCTGCGACGCGCCTTCGATGCGATGCCCGAGCCGCGCGTCGTCGTGGCCGCGGGCACGGACGCCTGCAGCGGGAGCATCTGGACCGAGCCCGAGGTGCTCGGCGGCGTCGATCGTGTCCTCCCGGTCGATGTGTACATCCCCGGTGATCCGCCGAGCCCGATCGCGCTGCTGCACGGGCTCCTGCTCGCCTCGGGTCGTGCCCGGGACGCTGCCAGCCCCGTCCGGGAGTCGGCGGCGTGAGCACGCTCGCCGTGCTGTTGATCGTCGGCGCCGCCGGATTGCTCGCCGCAGTGCTCCCGGGGCGCGCCGGGGTACTGGCCGGCGTCGCGGGGTCGCTCGTCCTCGCCGCCGCCGGCGTCGTGGCTGTGTTCGACCACCAGCTGGTGTGGCAGCCGTTTCACTGGTTCGGGCTCGGGGGCGGGGGTGTGCAAGTCGATCAACTTGCCGGCCTGTTCCTGATCCTTGCCGGGGTCGTCTCGGCGCCGCTGTTCCTTGCCGCGGCGAGCGAGGGGCCCGGCGCGGCCCGCGTGCTGCGGCCACTGCTCGTGCTGTGCGTGGTCGGGGTGACTGTGGTCGACAACGTCTTCGAGTTCCTGATCGCGTTCGAGCTCACCGTCGTGGTGATCTACGCGCTGATCAGCGTTCGCCACAAAGATCAGGCCGCCGGGCGCGCCGCCTCGCTGACGCTGACGTTGGCCAAGCTGGGCGGGGGAGCCGTACTTGCCGGGCTGGTCCTGCTCGGCGGGGAGGCCGGGACCTTCTCGTTCGAGCAGCTGTCCCACCTCGGCCCTGGCCTCTCCTCCACGGTGCGCGGCGTCTGTTTCGGGTTGCTGTTCGTGGGATTCGGTGTGAAGGCGGCGCTGATCCCGCTGCAGACGTGGCTGCCCGGCGCCTACGGCGAGGCGGATGCCGACAGCTCGGGCTTCGTGGCCGCCGTCTCGCTGAACGTCGCCTTCTACGCGATGCTGCGCGTCTGGTTCGGGTTCCTCGGCCATCCAGCCGTGTGGTGGGCGGTGGTCGCGCTGCTGGTCGGCGCCCTGACCGCGCTGATCGGAATCCTGGGGGGTGTCCTGCAGCGCCAGTTCCGGCTGTTCGTCGCCTACTCGTCGATCGAGAACTCCGGCCTGATCGTCACCGACCTCGGGATCGCGCTGATGGGAAGGGCCCAGCATCGCCCGGGCCTGGTCGGAGTGGGCCTGCTCGCGGCGACGTTTCAGATCACCGCGCACAGCCTGGCCAAGGGCGGCTTGTTCGCGGCCGTCGCGGCGGTGGAGCACAGCACAGGAACCAGTGACATCGAGCGTCTCGGGGGCCTGCACCGTCGGCTGCCGGCGGCGGCGATCGCGACGCTGTTCGGCGGCGCTGCCCTGGCCGCGCTTCCACCGTTCAGCGGCTTCGTGTCCGAATGGCTGGGGCTCGAGGCGCTCATGCAGGGGTTTCGCGTCAGCGGCACCGGCTCGCACCTGGCGATGGCGCTCTCCGGAGCCCTGGTCGCGTTGACCGCCGGACTTGCCGCGCTCGCCTTCGTGCGGGCAACCGGGATGACCTTCCTCGGCATGCCGCGCGACCCATCAATCGAGCCGCGGCCCGAAACGAAGCCTGCTCGGTGGGGGATGGGCCTGCTCGCGGTCGCCTCGCTTGCCGTCGGCGTCGCCGCCCCGTGGGTCGTGAAGGTTCTCGAACACGGCCTCGCGCCGGTCGGTGGTGCTGCCGCGATCGGCCACATCAGCCAGCCGGGATGGCTCGTCGAGCCGGGCTACCAGGGCTTCGCCAGCATCAGCCCGACCGTGCTGGCCCTCACGCTCACAGGATTTGCGCTGGGCGCCGCCTGCCTTCGCTATCTCGCCAGCCTGCGTCGCGCGCGACGCGTTCCGGTTTGGGCATCAGGTGTTGCGGTCTCGGGGCGGCGGGTCCAGTACACCCCGATCGGCTACGCGAACATGGTCAGGGTCATCTTCAACGTCGTCTATCGCGTGCGCACGCAGCTGCGCACCATCGGCGATCAGCGCTTCCCCGAGCGACTGAGCATGATGCGCGCCGAGCCCCGCCTGTTCGATCCGGATTGGCTCTACAAGCCGATCACCGGCGCGTTCACCCGCGCGGCCGAGGTCGTGCGCAACATCCAGGCCGGGCCGCTGGGTCTCTACCTGCTGTATCTGATGCTGGCCTTCGTCGCGCTGCTGTTGATCGCGCCGCGACTTGGCTGAGCACCGAGCCCCTAATCGGCGGGCCGCTCGGGCTCGGCAGCCGACCGCGCCGGCGGCGGCCACCCGGCGGTCAGGTGGATTGCACGTTCCCACGCACCGTCCTCCGCTCCGCTGTCCACGCGCACCCTCAGCTCCTGTAGGAGCCTGCCCGCCGAACGACGCTGCACGTCGAGTATCAGCTGGCGATCCTCAACCGTCGCGGCGATACCCCACACCAGCTCGAAGTGGGCGAAGCACAGGCCGGGTGAGGTCTCGAAGGCCGCCCGTCGTCCGTGGGTCGTGGCCAGGTCATCGAGCAGGTACTCCGCGTTCACGCGCAGGAGCTCGTCTCGGTTGGCGCAAGCCGGACACCGCTCTCGGCGGAAGTCCTCGCCCGGCTTCAGTAAGTCGATGTCCTCGACGATGCCGGCGAATGTGTCGGCGAACATGGTGCTGATCCCGAGCGTCGACTTCATGCCGTCGATCTCGATCCGGCGGAGCATCTCGATGTGCTCGGCGCAGAACCCGAAGGCGTGCCGGACTGCGTCGATCGACTCTCCCCGGTCGGCGCCCTCGTCGAAGAAGTGCCAGATGTACTCCCGGTCGGCCTTGTGCGCCACACGGCAGAGCGGGCACATCCCGCTCCGTAGGCCCTGCCGCAACCAGGCCGTCACGGTGCTCGACGGTTGCCGGCGGTAACCCGACCGCCGGGCGCCGGCCGGCCGGGCCCCGGTGGCTCGTCGACGTAGCCTCACTGTCCCTCCTCCGCGGCCGGAACCGGAACCGGAACCGATGACAGGCAATCGCGCACGACGTCTTCGGGCTGGACCCGCTGAACCCAGAGCTCCGGCCGCAACGTCAACCGGTGCGCCAGCGCCGGAACTGCCACCGACTTCACGTCGTCGGGGATTACGAAGTCGCGTCCATCCAGCAGCGCCTTGACCCGGGCCAGCTTCATCACGGCGAGCGTGCCGCGAGGGCTCGCCCCGACTTGGACGCTCGCGCTATCGCGGGTCGCCCCGACCAGCGCCACGATGTACCGGCCGATGCTCTCCGACACGCGCACGTTCTCGACCGCGCGCTGCATCGCCAGGAGTTCCTCGCGGTTGACGACCGGCCTCAGCTGCGTTTCGTCTTCCCCCCGCTCGAGGCGCCCGGCCAGCATGTTCCACTCATCCTCAGGCGAGGGATAGCCGACGCGCATCCGGATCAGGAACCGGTCCAGCTGCGCCTCCGGCAGCGGGTAGGTGCCCTCGTATTCGATCGGGTTCTGGGTGGCCAAGACCAGGAACGGGCGCTCGAGTGGGCGCGTCTGATCCTCGGTCGTCACCTGGCGCTCCTGCATCGCCTCGAGCAGCGCCGCCTGTGTCTTCGGCGGGGCCCGGTTGATCTCGTCGGCGAGCAGGACGTTGGTGAACACGGGCCCTGGGCGGAACTCGAACTCCGCAGTGCGTTGATCGAAGATCGAGGCGCCGGTGACATCCGAAGGCATCAGGTCCGGCGTGAACTGCACCCGCGAGAATCTCGTGCCGGTCGCCGTGGCGATCGATCGGGCGATCAGCGTCTTGGCGAGCCCGGGATAGTCCTCGATCAGGACATGCCCGTCCGCCAGCAGCGCAGATAGCGCCAGCTCCAGAGCGGCCCGCTTTCCCACCACCGCTCGCTCGACCTCGTCGAGGACATGCCCGGCCCGCTGGGCGACCTCCTGCAGGCTGAGCCGTTCTGAGGTTCCGGTCACTCTGCTCGGGGTGGGCCGGGGGCTTTGCCGGCCGGGGCCGGGGCCCCGACGAATACGCGCCCATCGATCTGGGCCAGCGCCCGCATCCAAGCGTCGTGCTCGGGACCGCTCGCCTCGTGCCGATATGCCCACGCATACTTGCGCGCGACCTCGCCAACTTCCCAGGCGAGCACGGACAGGCGCCCATCGAGGTGCCGTCTGGCCACGCGGGCGGCCGGGCCATCGGACATCTGCAGTGCATGGCGCAGGCAGAGACCATGGCCGCCCTCGTAGCGCTGGCGTGTGGGAGCGAGCGACAACGAGGCTGCGACCAGATCCAACCGCGAGCGCTCGACGCCGTCGCGGGCGTGGCACGCGGCGCAGTATGAACCGGTGAGCAGCTCTGCCCGAATCTGCTCGAGACCATCGGGCTTGCTCCGTCTTCCTCGTTTCTCCGGCGCGGGTAGCTGCGACAGCCGCGCGAGGAATCGCTCCAGGTGGGCGATCCGGGTCGCCCGCTTGTGATCGATGGCCGCGCTCGCCGCCGACGCGGAGTCCACGGCCGCTACGTCGTGGAGATGGTCCCGGCAAAACTCGCCCGGGTCGCTACGAAGCGATTGGTCGTGGGCCGCCGATCGGGACAAGAACCAATCGAAGTAGTCGCGCTCGGCGACGCCGGTCGACAGGCAGACCGGACAGGCGTCGATCTGGATGACCCCCCGGAGCCGATCGACGGTCGAGCCGCGCTGGGGCAGCTCGGGCAGGCGCTCGCGCCAGAGAGCGCGGCGCGGCGCATCGTCGTCCAATCCGGCAAGGACTTCCAAGAGCGCCGGCCCGAGTTCCTCGTAGAGCCGCTCCAGGAGCCGCCCGGCCAGCATCCTGGCGTCGGACGGACCGGCGAACGGGAGCGACTCGAGGACGTGCGCCAGGCACATCCCGCCATGCTGTGAGTACAGCCGGGTCAGGGCAGGATCGAGTAGACCGTCGAGAACGAGCTGACACGCGCGCCGGGAGCCGTTCGCGACCACTTCGCACGCCGGGCACGCTCCCGCTTGCGTCTGGGCTCCGATGAGCTGCAGGGCGCCGGAGAGCGCCTCGCGCGCAACCGTGGTCATGATGTGGCCCTCGCCGAGCTCCTCGACCAGACGCCGGCTGTGCGCAGGACACATGCCGAGCCCGGCGCGAAGCTGTGCCTGCACCGCGGGACTGCTGAAGCTCTCGATCTGAAACCACGAGAAGAAGGTGCGCTCGGTCTCGCTGACGTACCTGCAGGCGGGGCAGCCGGGTTCGCGCAGCAGGCGCTCGAGCTCCGACACCAAGCGCGACCCCTGGTCGGACGCGGGCACCATCGCGGCCTGGACTGGAGCCCTGTCGTCCGTGGTGATCACCTCCTCGGGTCGCTGGCGCGCAGTAGCCGGTCCGGCTAGCCGTAGAAGCCATCAGCGCCGCGAGGCGCGGTCCAAGGCGAGCTTCATCGCCTGCGTCAAGAATAGTCGAGCCGTCGCCCCGGGCGGTTCGGACTACTCCCGAGATCGGCGACGGTCAGTCGGGCTTGCGAGCCCGGATGATCGCGGCGGCCGCGTGTTCATGGACGCGGTGGGTCTCGCGGATCTCGACGTCCTCGAGGCCCGCGGCGGCCAGCGCCGCCCGGAACTCGGTTTCGGTGAGCGCGCCGGCGATGCAACCGGTCCACGCGGCCATGTCGGCGCGGGTCTGCTCGTCCATGCCGGGATCGGCGACGACGTCGGAGACGGCGAAGCGCCCACCCGGGCGCAGAACGCGGGCGGCCTCGCGGATGACCTGGGGCTTGTCGCCGGAGAGGTTGATCACGCAGTTGGAGATGACGACATCGACCGACTCGTCACCCAGCGGCAGCTCCTCGAGGTAGCCCTTGACGAACTCGGCGTTGCCGACGCCGGCCTCGGCGGCGTTGGCGCGGGCCAGCGAAAGCATCTCGTCGGTCATGTCCAGGCCGATCGCCTTGCCGGTCGGGCCGACCCGGCGGGCCGAGATCAGGACGTCGGCGCCGGCGCCCGAGCCGAGATCCAGGACGACCTCGCCCTCGTGCAGGTCGGCCACCGCGGTGGGGACCCCGCAGCCGAGCGATGCGTTGATCGCGGCGGCCGGCACGTCCGAGTCGGCTTCGGCGTACAGCGACGCGCCGAAGACGCCGGTGTCGTCCGCCGGGCTGCAGCACCCGCAGCCGCACTCGGATCCGGAGTCGGCGGCCAGGGCCGCGGCGGCGTACTTCTCGCGGACGGCCTCGCGCACCTGCTCGGGGTTCGAGGTCAGTTCAGCCATGCGGATAGCTCCTTCAGCGCGTCGGGGAGGACGTAGTAGTAGGCCCACAGCCCCTCGCGCTCCGAGCCGACGATGCCGGCCTGGCGGAGGACCTTGAGGTGGTGGGACACGGTGGGCTGGGAGAGGTCGAACAGCGGCACGAGCTCGCAAACGCAGACCTTGCCGGCGTGCTTTCGCAGAACGTCGACGAGTTGCAGCCGGACGGGATCGCCAAGTGCCTTGGCGACCTCGGCCATTCGCGTCGCCTGGTCGCGCTCCACCTCGGGGTACACGACGGGCTCGCAACAGCGCTCGCCGGCCGGTCGCTTGACCTTCGGGGCCAGCTCCAGATCGATAGCCATCTATATACAGATACCGATTGAAGTGATGTTTGTCAATCTTTAGACTGCGGGATCGCGATGAGCACGGTCCTGTTCGTGTGCCTGCACAACGCCGGGCGCTCTCAGATGAGCCAGGCGCTGTTCGAGCGCGCCGCAGGCGGTCGACACGTCGCCCTCTCCGCCGGGACGACCCCCGGCGACCGAGTTCATCCCGAGGTGGTGCAGGTCATGGCCGAACTGCACGTTGACCTCAGCGATCGCAAGCCTCGGCTGCTCACCCGCGCGCTCGCCGAGCGAGCCGACGTCGTGGTCACTATGGGCTGCGGCGATCAATGCCCGTTCATCCCGGGCAAGCGCTATCTAGATTGGGACCTATCCGACCCCAAGGGCCGCCCACTGGACGAGGTCCGCCGTACGCGTGACGAAATCAGCCGCCGGGTCCGTCGGCTCGTCTCAGAACTCGACGGGACGGGGTGACCCTCGATCGGTCACGACCACACGAAGCTCCCCGAGTGCCTCAGGGTCGCCGACGGATAGGCGTTGTAACGCGCGTGATAGAGGGAGGCAAAGCGGCCGGCGTGCGGGAAGCCCCACTTCGCACCGATGCCGGCCACGGTGGCTTCATCCGCACCCGAGTTGACGAGCTCCAGATGCGCTCGCTCGAGGCGGGTGTGCTGGATGATCTGGTGGGGGGTGGCGCCCAGCGAGCGCTGGAAACCCTGCTGGAGCGCGCGGACGCTCACCCCTGCCCAGGCCGCGACCTGGGCGACCGTGAGCGGCTCGTGGGCGTGCTGCTCGATGTACTCATGGGCCCGCCGGACCGTGGTCGGGCCGATCCGTCGGATCGGCGCGTCGAGCTGGGCCCGGAAGTCGTGGTCGGCGCTCAGGAGCAGGCCCGCGAGGATGGCGTGGACGAGAGGGGCGGTCATGATCGGCTGGCGGAACAGCGACCCGGGATCGAAGAAGCTCGCCGCAAGCGCGCTGACCAGCCAGCTCCAATCGGCGGCGCCGTGGCGGGACAGGTCGAGCGGGAGGGCGAAGGCGATCGGGCCGGCGACGGGTCGCTGGAGCAGCTGCTCGAGCTCGTCCTCGAGCGCGTGTCGCTCGATCTTGATCGCGAGCATCTGGCTCGGGGTGCGCCAGCCTGCGATGCCGGTCGGCCGGTCGGGCCGGAAGATCATGCCGGCCTCCGAGGTGGCGATCATCTGGTGCGAGCCGCAGTAGGCGTGCATCTGCCCGGCGCTGACCAGGTTGATCTGGTAGGCGTCAGCCTGCGGTTCGGCGTCGACCCGAACCTCGGTGTCGTATGAGAGCCAGCCCAGCGTGATCGGACCGAGGGACGCGGCGTCGAGGCTCATGGCAAAGGCACGACGATCGCCCAGGATCGTCAGACGATGCTCGTGGTAGACCCTGGCGGCGATCGCGGTCGCCTCGACCGGGTCACGGCTGCGCAGACTGACCTCTTGTCGCGGGCGGGGCTCGTCGTCCGTCGGACGTTCGGCGCTGGCCATGATGTTGTCGCGGTGTTAGGCGTGGATCGGCGACTGCCTGGCTATCCAGATTGCGAAGCCGACGATCCAGATTGCGTAGTCTTTCAACCGCGAGGGCTTGCTGCAAGCTGACCGAACCGCTTTGCTTTTCCCGAGCCGGGCGAAAGATTCAACGCGGACCGGCACGCGGGCGTTTCGAGAGGAGGAGTCGGACCATGTTCAGGTCTAAGCTCGCGCGCTTTGGCGCGGGCGCGATTGCGGTAGCCATGCTGGTGGCGGTGATCGCCGGATGCGGGTCGAGTTCGTCGTCGACGTCGAGCGCTGCGGCGTCGAATGCGTCGGCGGGCGCGTCGTCGTCCAGCACTTCGACCGCGTCGTCGTCGTCGTCGGGCGGTTCCGGGGCCCAGATGGCGATCTTCTATTACAACCCGAGCCCGTATGGGGTCGCATCGCTGAAGGGCGCACAGTTCGAGGCCCAGAAACTGGGCGTGAAGCTCGACGCCTTCGACGCGAACAACAACCCGCAGCTGCAGTCCACCCAGATCCAGGACGCGATCACCACCGGCAAGTACAAGGCCTTCTGGGTGTGGGGCCTGAACGACATCGCTCTGACCCCGATCATCAACAAGGCGCTCGCCGCGGGTATCAAGGTCGCGGCCGCGGACTACACGTGGGGACCGCTGTCCTCCCAGAACGTGCTGACGGCCAATCCGAAGTTCGTCACGACCGTCGGGCAGTCGATCGGCGCCGAGTCGACGAACCTGATCGCCGCGATGAACGCGGCGTGCAAGAAGCAGGTGGGAAGCGGCACGTGCAACATCGCGTTCCTGCCGGGGCTCGCCAACTACCCGACCGACACCGTCCGCGAGAACGCGATGACCGCGTACTACAAGGGCAAGTCGAACTACAAGTTCACGATTCTGCCGCCCGGCCAGTACGACCAGACGGCCTCGCAGAAGGTCGCCCAGACGTACTTCACCGCGAACAAGAACGTCAACGTGTTCGCCACGTTCGGCGACCAGATGGCGGCAGGGACCGTGACCGCGCTGAAGCTGGTCGGCGGCTACACACCGGGCAAGAACATCGCGATCATCGGTTACGGTGGCGCGAAGGAGGCCGTCGCGCAGGTCCAGGCCGGTACCTGGTACGCCACCCTCGGCCTCTACCCGGCCTCTGAGTCGAAGCTCGGCATCGCGGCCCTGAGCGACGCCCTGAACGGGAAGTCGACGCCGAACCTGGTCAACATCATCAACCCCACGACGCGCCCGGCGATCATCGACCAGGCGTTCCTGAAGGCGCATCCGGACTTCCACCCTGACTGGACGCTCACGGGCGGAATAAATTAGGCAGGTCGAGCCACCCGGAAGACCGAGGACGAGCCGGATGAAAGATCGAGCACGAGTCGGATGAGTGCCACGGCGGTCGCACCGGTCCGGCTCGTCTCGATCGGTAAGCGGTACTCCGGCACCAAGGCGCTTGACGATGTCAGCGTCGAGGTTGCCGGAGGTACCGTGCACGCGTTGGTGGGCGCCAACGGCGCCGGCAAGTCGACGCTCGGGAAGATCGTCGGCGGGGTGATCCGTCCGGACGACGGACAGCTGTACATCGACGACCGCCCGGTCCGGTACACAAGCCCGCGCGAGGCCCGGATCGACGGGATCGCGACAATCGCGCAGGAGCTCGCGCCGGTGCCCCGGATGAGCGTGCTCGAAAACGTCTTCCTCGGGATCGAGCCGCGCCGCCGCGGGCTGGTCCAGAGGCGCCGGATGCGCCACCAGTACGCCGAGCTCACTTCACAGTGGGGCTTCGAGCTCGATCCCAACGCCGAGGTCGGCATGTTGCGAACGGCCGACAAGCAGAAGGTCGAGATTCTGCGTGCGGTTGCCTGTGACGCGCGCGTGATCGTGATGGACGAGCCAACCTCGTCGCTGACCAGCGTCGAGACCAAGACGCTTCATCGGATGATCCGCACCCTGCGCGGGAGCGGGCGGACAATCGTCTACGTGAGCCACTTCCTCGATGAGGTGCTCGACCTCGCCGACACGGTCACCGTGCTCCGCAGCGGGCGACTCGTGCGGACGGCGCCGGCGGCGGAGGAGACCGAGGAGAGCCTGGTCGCCGGCATGTTCGGCGTCGCGGCGGAGGCGGAACATTTCGAGAAGCCGGACGGCTTGAGCGCTCCGGTGCTCCTGGACGTGTCCGGTCTGGAGCGCAAGGGCGTGCTCAGGGACGTCTCGCTGCAGATTCGGGCGGGTGAGATCGTCGGGCTCGCGGGCCTGGTCGGCAGTGGTCGCACCGAGCTTGCCCGCGCCATCGCCGGCGCCGATCCGATCGACAGCGGGACGATCGTGGTCGACGGCAAGGAACGCCGTATCCGCTCGCCCGCCGATGCGATGGCGGCCGGGATGGCTTTCCTGCCCGAGAGCCGCAAGGACGAGGGGTTGTTCATGGAGCTCTCGCTTGCCTCGAACACGACATTCGCGGACCTGCGCGCGGTTGCCTCGCGATTCGGCGTGCTGCGCCGGGCTGCCGAGCGCGTGAAGGCGCGCTCGCTCCTGAACTCGCTGTCGGTCGAGCCGCCGAACCCGTCGATGAGAGTGGCGAACCTCTCCGGCGGCAATCAGCAGAAGGTCCTGTTCGCCCGCTGGCTCTTCCGCAACCCGCGAGTGCTGATTCTCGACGAGCCGACCCGCGGGGTCGACGTCGCCGCGCGCGCGGCAATCCACCGCCTGATCAACGACCTGGCCGCCGAGGGCACGGCCGTGCTGCTGATCTCGTCCGAGATCGAGGAGGTGCTCGGGCTCGCCCATCGCGTGCTCGTCATGCGCCTCGGCTCGATCACTCGCGAGTTCAGTGCCGACCCGCCGTTGGACGCCGTGATGGAGGCCGCGTTCGGCCTTGGAGGGAGCACGACCGCATGAGCACCACTCAGCCGCCCGATCCCGTTGCTGGGAATCCTGTCGCAGCGGGGGACCGCGTCAGCGCAGAAGCGATCGCCGCTCCGCGAGTGCGCTGGCAGGGCCGGATCAAGGCTGAGCACATCCGCGACTACGGCATCGTCGGCTTTGCGATCGCGCTGTTCATCTACTTCACGATCGCCTCGTCGGTCTTCCTGACCAAGAACAACCTCCTCAACCTGGTGTTCCAGAACGCCACCATTGGCGTCGCCGCGTGCGCGGTCACGCTGACGATCATCGCGGGCAATTTCGACCTCTCCCTCGGCTCGATCTTCGTGCTGAGCGAGGTGCTGGCCGCGTGGGCCGCCGTCCACATCGGGGTGGTGTGGGCATTTCCCGTCGCGATCGTCGCCGGCGCGTTGATGGGCACGATCAACGGGCTGCTCGTGACCAAGCTTCGGATCAACGCATTCCTGGCGACGCTCGCCACCGGCCTCTCGTTTGGCGGCTTCGCCGTCGCGGTCACCAAAGGGGGCCTGCTGATCACGCCAACCAGCAGCGTGTTCACGTTCATCGGCCAGAACCGCGTCGCCGGCGTCCAGTACCCGGTGATCATCTTCGCCGTCGTCGCGATCATCTTGCAACTCGTGCTGGCGTACACGGTTTTCGGCCGTCACCTCTACGGCGTCGGCGGCAACCGCGATGCGGCGCGGCTGTCCGGCATCAAGGTCGACCGGACCGTGATCATCACTTTCGTGATCACCGGCGCCGCCTGCGGCCTGGCCGGCCTGATCGACGCGTCGACCACGGGGTCGGGGTCGAGCGATCTCGGCGGCCTCGGCGGTCAGCTGGCGCTGCTGGCGATCGCCGGCGTCGCCCTCGGCGGCACGAGCATCTTCGGCGGCATCGGCTCGGTCTGGCGCACGGTCCTGGGCGTGCTGATCCTCGGGATGATCACGAACGGCTTCGACCTCCTAGCGGTCCATGACTATTGGCAGGACGTGGTTCGCGGCATCCTGATCATCGCCGCGGTCGGCGTCAGCTCGGTGATCGACCGGCGTTAGCCGCGCCTTCGATCCTGACGTTCGCCCACTCCTCGAACATCTTCACGATCTCGATGAAGTCGGCGTCGTCCGGGAACGTGGCGTCGCCGAGGTTCCAGAGCTGCTCGACGGTGGCGCCGAGCAGCATCGGGACCTGGTGTCGCCGTGCCTCGGACAGGCACAGGCGAACATCCTTGGCCATCAGGCGCAGGCGGAAGCCCTGATGGAAGGTCCGGGTGAGCACGTAGGCGGGGAACTTCTGGGCGGCGGCGGTGTTGGACCCGCTGCTCGCGGCGATCACCTCCAACAGAGTGGCAGGATCGAGGCCGGCCTTCACCCCGAGTGACGTGGCCTCGGCGGTGATCGCAAGCGAGCACGCCGACATGAGGTTGTTGATCACCTTGACGGCCTGGCCCTGGCCGGGCCGATCGCCGACGACGAAGATCCGGGAGCCCAGCGGCTCGAGCACCGGCCGAGCGATCGCGACCGGCTCGGGGGCGCCGGAGACCATGATCGTCAGCTGGCCGCTCTCTGCGCCGGCCGACCCGCCACTCACCGGCGCATCGACAACCCCGACGCCCGCCGCGCCGAGCAGCTCGCCGACCTCCTCGGCCACGGCAGGGCCGGTCGTGGAGAGATCGACATAGACGCGGAGAGAGGACCCGCCGGCAAGCTCGCGCGCGACTTCGGACA
>DATFDC010000424.1:0-13750 GCA_035252415.1 Solirubrobacteraceae bacterium | reverse complement strand
CGACCCGGCGAAGCGGTCGCTGACCGTCGGGACGATCGACTTCGCCGACGACGTCGACGCGGCCGCGGTCGCGAAGACGCTGCGCGCGAACGGCATCGTCGACGTCGAGCCGTACCGCAAGCTCGGCCGCAACCAACTGCGGGTCGGGATGTTCCCGGCCGTCGACCCCGCCGACGTCGAAGCGCTCACCGCGTGCATCGACTGGGTCGTGGCTCAGTCGTGAACGTCCTGGTCGCCGAGCCGATCGGCGACTCGGGGGTCGAGCTGCTCCGCTCGGCCGGGCTCTCGGTCGAGCTGGGGACGGGCTGGACCCGCGCCGAGCTCGAGGACCGGATCGCCGGCTTCGACGGCATCGTGATCCGCTCCGCGACGCAGGTGGACGCCGACCTGCTCGCCAAGGCCGACCGGCTGCGCGTCGTGGCCCGGGCCGGCGTAGGCGTCGACAACGTGGACGTCGACGCCGCCACACGCCGCGGGGTGCTCGTGGCGAACGCGCCGCAGTCGAACGTGATCACGGCGGCCGAGCACACGATGGCGCTGCTGCTGGCCCTGGCGCGCAACGTGCCGCAGGCCCACGCCTCGCTGACCGGCGGGAAATGGGAACGCTCCAAGTTCTCCGGCGTCGAGCTGTACGAGAAGACGCTCGGGGTTCTCGGCTTCGGCCGGATCGGGCAGCTCGTCGCCCAGCGTGCGCTGGCCTTCGGTATGCACGTGCTCGCCTATGACCCGTACATCGCGGCCGAGCGCTACCGGGAGCTGGGCGTCGAGAAGGCCGAGTCCTCGGACGCGCTGTACGCGGCGGCAGACTTCATCACGCTGCACCTGCCGAACACTCCCGACACGAAGGGCTGGCTCGACGCCGAGGCCCTATCGAAGTGCAAGGACGGCGTGCGCGTTCTGAACGTGGCGCGCGGTCCGCTCGTGGTCGACGCCGATCTGCAGGCGGCGCTCGACTCGGGCAAGGTGGGTGGTGCGGCGCTCGACGTGTTCAGCTCCGAGCCGGTCACCGACCATCCGCTGTTCGGCTATCCGAACGTGATCGTCACGCCGCATCTCGGCGCCTCCACCGCTGAGGCCACCGACCGGGCCGGCTACCAGGCCGCCGAGCAGGTCGTGGCGGCGCTGAGCGGCGGGGTGGTGACCAGCGCGGTGAACGTCCCTGCGATCTCAGCCGAGGACATGGACGTGCTCGGGCCGTTCGTGTCGCTGTGCCGGGCGCTCGGGCGGATCGCCGTCGAGGTCGCCGAGGGTTCCTCGATCGATCTGCTGCGGACCGAGTTCCTGGGCCGGATCGCCGAGCGCGACACGCGTCTGCTCTCGATCCAGGTGCTGCTCGGCGTGCTCCGAGG
This sequence comes from Solirubrobacteraceae bacterium, assembly GCA_035252415.1. Taxonomy (GTDB): domain Bacteria; phylum Actinomycetota; class Thermoleophilia; order Solirubrobacterales; family Solirubrobacteraceae; genus Palsa-465. Next base: position 12,401 of record DATFDC010000424.1, on the reverse strand, counting down.
CCACACCGAGGAGGAGGTCAACGAGGTCAACGCGCCCGCTCTGGCTCGAGAGCGCGGGATCGAGGTGGTCGAGATGAAGCGCTCGGCCGTGCGCGACTACTCCGATCTCGTCCGCGTGACCGTGGAGAGCGGCGATGAGAGCGTGCTGGTCGCGGGAACCCTGCTCGGCAGGCGAAACCGCGCGCACCTGCTCGAGGTGTGGGGCCAGCGCTTCAACATCCAGCTCGAGGATCACATCACGCTGTTCCGTTACCGCGACATGCCGGGAATGATCGGCCGGGTCGGCACGCACTTCGGCGAGCGCGGAATCAACATCGTCTCGGCGGCGGTGGGCCGCCACCCGGACGCCGCGGACCTCGGCGAGGGCCTCGAGGCGGTGATGGTGATCACCACCGACGCGGCCGTGCCGCAATCGGTGATCGCGGAGATCGTCGACCTCGACGGGTTCGAGGCCGGTCGCGCCGTGACGCTCTAGCTCGTTGCGATCGTCGCGATCGTTGCGGCGCCGGCCCGGGGATCGCGCGTTGACGGTCCTCGCGGTGACGCTGGCGCAGTTCATGGCGGTCATGTCGACCTCGATGGTCCCGGTCGCGCTGCCCACGATCGGACGCGATCTGCACGGGAGCACCACGTCGCTGGAATGGATCGTCGATGCCTACGTGATCGTCTACGCGAGCCTGCTCGTCGCCGGCGGGGTGCTGAGCGACCGCCGGGGTCGCAAGGGCATGTTCATGTCCGGCGTCATGGTGTACGGAACCGGTGCGCTGATCGCCGGCGTGGCCCCGACGATCGGATGGCTGCTGACGGGCCGGGTGATCCAGGGGCTTGGACCGGCGATCGTCACGCCGACCAGCCTCGCGATCATCTCGGCCACATTCGACGACCCGCGCGAGCGGGCGGCCGCGATCGGGGTGTGGTCGTCGGGGTCCGGGCTGGCGCTTGCAGTCGGGCCCGCGGTGGGCGGGCTGCTCACGGACGCGATCGGCTGGCGGTGGGTGTTCCTGCTCAACGTGCCGCTGGCGCTCGCCTCGGTGGCGTTGGGCGTGCGGTTCATCCCGGTGATTGCCCGAGCTCGGGCGCTCCGACGCTTCGATTGGACCGGCGCGGTGCTGACCACGGCTGGGGTGGGGGTGCTGACGTTCGGGCTGATCGAGGGGCCTGCGCGCGGGTGGGGCTCTGGGTTGATCGTGGGCGCGTTCGTGGTCGCCCTGTGCGCTTTGGCGGGGTTCGTGGTTTGGGAGCGCCGCCACGAGGCGCCGCTGATCGACGTGTCGCTGTTCTCGCACGCCCCGTTCACGGTGGCCAACCTGGCGGGGCTGACCGTGTTCTTCGCATTCATCGGCGGGATCGTGTATCTGAGCGCCTACTTCCAGCAGGTCCAGGGCCGCTCGGCGCTGGGCGCGGGGCTCGCGGTACTGCCCATCGGGCTCGGATTCTTCGTGGGCGCGCCGCTTTCGGGGCGGCTGGTCGGCCGGTTCGGCCCGCGGTTTCCGATGGTGTTCGGGCTGGTGCTGTGCGGCGCCGCGATGGTGGCGCTGGTCCGGTTGCGGGTCGGCTCTTCGATCGGCGCGGTCTGGTGGGACCTGGCCGCGGTCGGTCTGGGCGGCGGCCTCAGCTTGACTCCGATGACCGCGGTGGCGATGGCCGCCGTCCACGCGCAGCGAGCCGGCATGGCCTCGGCGATCCACAACTCGATGCGCCAGGCGGGCCAGGCGCTGGGCGTGGCCGTGCTCGGGTCGCTGGTCTACGCCGGCGTGGTTGGGGGTTCTGCGGGCGGCGGGCGGTTGCGCGGCGCTCAGGCCAGCGCGTTCGTCGAGGGACTCCACCGCGCGGTGCTCGTATCGGGAGCGTGTTTGTTGGTCGCGGCGGTGCTGGCGGTGGTTTTGATCCCTGGGGGCTTATTGGCGCATCGGGGCCCGGATCCTGGTGTGAGTGGCGGTCGCTTGGGATAAAACTGGTGGCATGCTGAAGTTTCTTCCCAAGCGACGTGCGGCATGAGGGTAGTCGTGGCGCCGGTACGCAGCTTTGCCGACGGCGAGCGGCGGATCGTCGACGTCGGCGGTCGCTCGATCGGGGTGTTCCGGGTCGGCGAGCGCTTCTACGGGATTCGCAACCGCTGTCCGCACCAGGGTGGTCCGCTGTGCCTCGGTCACGTGCTGGGCGATGCGGTGGCCGATTCGCCCGGGGCGGCGAGGATCTCCTCAGACCCGTTGCGGATCGCGTGTCCGTGGCACGGTTGGGAGTACGACCTGGACTCCGGACAGTCGTTCATGGGCGGCGCAATGGCCGGGGTGAAGAGCTACGGAGTGGGTTTGGAGCCTGGTGGTTCGCTGCTCGAAGAGGCCACGGCGCGGCCGTCCGAGCGGGTACCGGGTCCGTACGTGGCCGAGACGTTCGAGGTCAGCGTCGAAGACGAGTACGTTGTGTTGAATGCCTAGGGAGGTGAGCCATGTCGCAAGTTGAGACGCACGCGGCTGCCGGTGCGGAGGTCGCGACGAAGCGCGCGGTTAAGTTGGTCGATTGCGACGTGCACGCCCAGGCCACCGAGCCGATGCTGGCGAACTACCTGAGCGCGCCGGCGCGCCGCCTGCTCGAGCGCTATGGCCGGCGCACCCCGCGGGTCACCGACTGGTATCCGCGCGCCCGCAACGCCGGCATGCGGGTCGACGCCTGGCCGGACAAGCCCGGGCACATCTGGGGCAGCGATCCCGAGACCATGCGCGCGCAGTTGCTCGAGGAGTTCGCGGTCGACTACGCCGTGCTCGAGGTCCTGAGCGGACAGGACTGCTACGACCATCCCGACTTCGCGGCCGAGTGGAACTCGGCGATCAACCAGTGGCAGGTCGACGAGTGGCTGTCATTCGACTCCCGGTTTCGCGGGACGATCGCCGTGCCCCACGAGTACCCGTCGCTTGCGGTCGACGAGATCGAGCGGCGTGCCGGGGACGAGCGCTTCGTCGCGGTAATTCTCCCGGCCAGCACCGCGGACCAGCTCGGCTCGGCGAAGTACTGGCCGATCTACGAAGCCGCAACCGCGTGTGGCCGTCCGGTGGTGTTCCACACCGGCGGATACGTCGATCATCGCGGCGCCGGCTATCCGTCGTTCTACCTCGACTACCACGTCGGCAACGGCATCGTCATGCAGGGCCAGCTCGCGAGCATGGTCGCGGGCGGCATGTTCGAGGAGATCCCGGGTTTGCGCGTCGTGTTGACCGAGTGCGGCGTGGCCTGGGCGGCAGCGCTGATCTGGTCGCTCGACTCCGCATGGGAGCTCATGCGCGAGGACCATCCGCGCCTGCAGCGCCGGCCGTCCGAGTACGTGCGCGAGCACGTGTGGTTCACCACCCAGCCGATCGAGGAGCCCGACGATCCGCAGCACCTGATCTACGCGATCGAGCAGGCGCGGCTGGGGGACCGGCTGCTGTTCGCCACCGACTATCCGCACTGGGACTTCGACTCGCCCAAGCAGGCCCTGCCGCGCGCGCTTGGTGCGTCGCTGCGCCGGGCGATCCTGTGCGAGAACGCGCTCTCGCTGTACGGGTTGCCGCGCGAGCGCGTGATCGACGCCTGACATGGACAGGATCGATTGCGATGTGCACTGCGCGCCGGCGTCCTACGACGCGCTGTTTCCCTACCTGAGCGACTACTGGCGGCAGTACATCACCGAGGCGGGCATTCGCCTGAACGGCTTGGCGTACGCGTATCCCGGAGCGCTTGCGCCGCCCGCACCTTCCAGCTATGAGGAGTTGGTCGAGCACGTGCCGGACATGGCGATCCTCAATTGCCTGACCGGGTTCGAGACGCATCGCAACGCGTACTTCGCCGCCGCCGTGGCTTCGGCGATCAACGACTGGGTGCGCGAGGAGTTCCTGGCCCGCGACCCGCGACTGCGGGCCAGCCTGGTCGTCTCGACCGTGTCTCCCGACGACGCCGTGTCGGAGATCGAGCGAGTGGGGGAGGACCCGGGCTTCGTCCAGGTGCTATTGCCCGTGCGCAGCGACCTGCCGTGGGGGCAGAAGAACAACCACGCGACGTTCGCCGCGGCGCGCGCCGCCGGGCTGCAGATCGGTCTGCACGCCTGGGGTCGCGCCGGCAAGGCGCCCACGCCCAGCGGCTTCACGACCACGTATCTCGAGGACTACGTGGGCAATCAGCCGATCGCCCAGGCTCAGTTGCTGAGCTTCGTTTCGGAGGGCGTGTTCGAGCGCTTCCCCGATTTGCACGTGGTGCTGAGCGAATGCGGATTCGCCTGGCTGGCGCCGCTGCTGTGGCGCTTCGACAAGGACTGGAAGGGCGTCTGGCGCGAAGTACCGTGGGTCAAGCGGCGGCCGTCGGAGTACGTCCGCGAGCACTTTCGCTTCACGACCGCGCCTGCGCACCTGCCGAGTGATGGCGCTGCACTCGATCAACTGCTCGAGATGATGGACGGCGCCGGGATGCTCGTGTACGCGTCGGACTACCCCCACCAGCACGGCGACGGCATGCCGGCATTGCTCGAGCGGATGGGCGACGAGCAGCGCCGGGGCGTGATGTCGGAAACGGCTTCGGCGCTGTACGGACTCCGCGACTAGCGTCAGCAATCGGACCGGCTTTAGCGCCTTCAGCAAAACTGGACAAACGTCCGATTGCGGGAACTGCGTCGCCCGTTAGCCTTTCGGCACACGGGGGCGCAGTCCCCGATGACTAGGAAACGGCAGGGGTGCCGGCAGCGCACTGTGAGAGGTAGGGCTGTCGGCTTGTGCCGTTTAGATGCGCCGACGAAAGGAGCCCACCATGGGTTGGCAGGGTGGCTGATTCTCTGGAGGGGTTCGCGACGAGCGATCCCCTCCTTTTTCCTTTCTGGCTGCGAACGCTCATCGGTTGTCGGCCGCAGGACCTTTAGCGAGGTCGAGGAAACTGTGGACGCTTTCAGGATCGAGTGGTCGGGGTTCGTGGCCGATGAATAGAGGGCGATGGACCGCGCACCTGCCACGGCTGGCGATCACGAGCGCACACGGCAACCGGGCCGTGGCGTTGCGCTCGCCCATGCGCTCGCGCTGTTCGTCGGTGCATCGCTCATCTGGCTGACGAGCGGCCTCGACCAGTGGCGCATCGGGCTGCTGCTGGTTCTGCTCGCGTTCACAACCGTCAGTGCTGTCGCGGATATCCGAACCGCCGTTCGCACGGTCACGATATCCGGGGTCCCGATCGGCCTGATTACGGCGATCGTGCTTCTCGGCCCGGGTCCTGCGGCGCTTATTGGCGCCGTGACAATGATCGCCTTCTGGACGCAGAGGCGAACCGCGTGGTACGTGCTCGTGAACAACGTGACGACGTTCATGTGGTACCCGCTGGTTGCGGGTCTGTTGTTCCGCGAGACGGTGCACCTGGGGCATATCGGACCGGACGCGATGGCCTACTACCTGGTGGTTTTCCCGACGTTCGTGGTGGCGCTGGTCGTGAACTTCTTCGGGGTGATCGGGTTCCGGTGCTATCTCGACCGGTCATCTCTCGCCGAGGCGGCTCGCTTGGCGGTTATACCGATCATGTCGGCCGAGCTGTTCTCGGCGCTGTTGACCATGGGTGCCGCGTACGTTGCGGTCCAGGCCGGCATGGCCGGGGTCGTGCTGATCGGCGTGGCGATCCTGGTCTTCCAGTACCTGATCGGCGAGCTCCTCAAGTCCAAGGCGCGCGGCGAAGAGCTTCGGCGCATGGCGACAACCGACGAGCTCACCGGTCTGCCAAATCGCGAGGTGTTCCGCCGCCAGCTCGACGATCGGATCGCGTCGGCCAAAGCCCACAATGAGAACTTCGCAGTGATGCTGCTCGACCTCGACCGCTTCAAGGAGGTCAACGACACGCTCGGCCACCACTATGGCGACGAACTGCTGCGCGACCTCGGGCCGCGGTTGGCCGAGGTGATTGGGCCAGAAGGTCTGGTAGCGCGGTTGGGCGGCGACGAGTTCGCGATCCTGCCGGCCGACACCACAGGGGACACCGATGACCTGGAGGCGATCGCGCTGCGGCTCATCGAGTGCGTCAGACGGCCCGTCCGGGTTGACGAGATGACACTCGAGGTCGGAGGAAGCGTCGGCGTGTCACGGTTCCCCCGTGACGGTGACGACCCGCACTCGCTGCTGCGCAGCGCCGACGTCGCGATGTACGCAGCGAAGGAGGCGCACGTCAGCTGCAAGGTGTACGCCGCGGCGCTCGACCGCCATTCGGTGCGCCGCCTGAGCGTGCTGAGCGAGTTCCGTCGCGCTCTCGCCTCGGACGAGATCGAGGTCTTCTACCAGCCAATCATGCGCATGGATGGCACTCTCGTGCACGGCGCGGAGGGCCTGGTGCGGTGGCAGCATCCGGAGCTCGGGCTGCTGCCGCCATCTGACTTCATCCCGATCGTCGAGCAGACCGACCTGATCGCACCGCTCACGCGGCACGTGCTCGAACGCGCGGTGGCCGATTGCTCCCGGTGGCGGCGGGAGAGACGTGACCTCACCGTCTCGGTCAACCTGTCGGTCCGCAACCTGCTCGATCCTGAGCTGCCCCCGCTAATCGGGGAGTTGCTCGAGCGCTACGACCTGGCGGCCGAGGCATTGCAGCTCGAGATCACTGAGAGCATGCTGATGTCCGATCCGGACCGCTCGCTGCTCACGCTCACTGCGCTCAGCCAGCTTGGTGTCGGCCTTTCGGTCGATGACTACGGCACCGGCTACTCGTCGCTGGCCAATCTGCGCCGTCTCCCGATTGACGAGCTCAAGCTCGACCGCTCGTTCGTGTCACCGATGCTGAGCGACGAGAACGACCTGATCATCGTGCGCTCGACGATCAACCTCGGACATGACCTCGGCCTGACCGTGGTTGCCGAAGGCATCGAGGATGAGGCCACGCTGACCCGCCTCGCCGACCTCGGCTGCGACCTGGCGCAGGGTTACTACTTCTCGAAGCCGCTCCCGTCGCGCGAGTTCGACGCGTTCATCGGCCTCCCTGTCGAGGCCGAGGCGCAGCCCGCGGCCGCCTGAGCGCCCCACGTCGGGCGGCAATTCGCCCGTCTTGAGCGAAAGTTCCAAAGCTGGACAAACGTCCTATTGCAGGAACTGCGACACCCGGTAGCCTTCTGGCACACGGGGCGCAGTCCCCAAGGGGAAACTAGAGAACGGCAGGGGTTGCCAGCAGCGCGCTGTGGAAGGTGGAGCTGCGGGCTACTGCCGTTCGATGCGCAAACGCACGAAAGGGGCACCAGTCATGTCGTTCCGGATTGCCTAAGTGCATTCACCAGAGGGGCCTTGCGGCTGGATGGCTGCAGCCCCTCTTTTGCTTTCTGCGGCGTTGCACGCGACTCATCGGCCTCTGCGAGCGAAAGCTTTAGCGGCGTCCAGGAAAGTCTGGACACTTTTGGGATTGAGGATTGTCTCGCTACGACCGATGAATAGGGTGCGATGGATCGCGAGACTGCCAAGGCTGGCAACAACCATGCACGACGGCCTGCCCGGGTCGTCGTACTGATCCACGCATGCGGGCTCGTCGGCGCGCTGGCGGCCGCTTACGCATCTGCCGACCTCGACCGATGGAGACTTGACCAACTCCTCCTGCTAGGCGGCTTCCTGGTCCTGAGCACCGTCACAGAGGTCAACGCAGGCCCGCGCAGGGTGAAAGTCGCCGGGGACATGATCGGGATCGTGATGACCATCGCGCTGCTTGGTCCCGGGCCTGCCGCACTACTCGGGGGCGCGATGATGTTGCTCTCGTGGCTGCGCTCCCGGGTCGCCGCGCATTTTGCGTTGATCAACCTCTCGACCTTCGTGTGGTATCCGTTGATTGGCGGTCTCTTCTTCCACGCGACGATTCGGTCGTTTGATCTTGGGCCGCACTCGATCGCGTACTACCTAGTCGTCTTCCTCACGTTCGTTGTCGCGCTGGCGGTGAACGTCACCGGCGTCTTCGCATCTCTCTGCTACCTGAACCGGTCATCCTTCACCGATGCTGTGCGGGATGTCTTACTGCCTCTGCTGTCTGCGCAGCTCTTCTCAGCGCTGCTGGCCATGGGGGCCACGTACGTTGCGATTGACGCCGGCACCGCGGGGATCGTCCTCACCGTGCTCGCTCTCCTCATCTTCCAGTACCTGATCGGTGAGCTCCTCAAGTCCAAGGCACGCGGCGAACAACTCCACCGCGTCGCCACCACCGACGAACTCACCGGCCTTGCCAACCGCGAACGGTTCCGGGCGCGTCTCGACCAGCGCATCGCATCGGCAAAGGACACTGACGAGGTGTTCGCGGTCATGCTGCTCGACCTCGACCGCTTCAAGGAGGTCAACGACACACTCGGCCATCACTACGGTGACGAGCTGTTGCGTGACCTCGGACCGCGCCTCGCGGAAGCGGTCGGGCCCGACGGCCTGGTCGCGCGGCTGGGTGGCGACGAGTTCGCCGTCCTGCCGGCGGAGGCGACCGGCGACACCGACGAGCTCGAGGCGATCGCGCGTCGCTTGATGCGGTGCGTTCAGCAACCGGTCGCCGTCGACGAGATGACGCTCGAAGTCGGGGTCAGCATCGGCGTGGCGCGCTTCCCGCGCGACGGCGCGGATCCGCACTCGCTGCTGCGCAGTGCCGACGTCGCGATGTACGCGGCCAAGGAGGCGCACTCGGGCTGCAAGGTCTACGCCGCCGCACTCGATCGCCACTCGGTGCGCCGGCTCAGCGTGCTGAGCGAATTCCGCCGCGCGCTCGACTCGGACGAGATCGTCGTCTTCTACCAGCCGCTCATGGAGATGGACGGAGTGACTCCGCACGGTGCGGAAGGCCTCGTGCGTTGGCTGCACCCCGAACTGGGGCTGCTGCCGCCGTCTGACTTCATCCCGATCGTCGAGCAGACCGGACTCATCGGACCGCTCACAAGGCACGTGCTCGAGCAGGCGGTGGCGCGGTGCGCGAGCTGGCGTCAGGCCGGCAAGGACCTGACCGTGTCGGTCAACCTGTCGGTCCGCAACCTGCTCGATCCCGACCTGCCGTCGCTGATCGGTGACCTACTCACGCTGTACAGCCTGACCCCCGAGGCGCTGCACCTCGAGATCACCGAGAGCATGCTGATGTCCGATCCCGAGCGCTCGCTTGTGACACTCACGCGCCTGAACCAGCTCGGTGTGGGACTGTCGGTCGACGACTACGGAACCGGCTACTCGTCCCTGGCCAACCTCCGGCGGCTGCCAATCGACGAGCTCAAGATCGACCGCTCGTTCGTCTCGCCGATGCTGAGCGACGAGAGCGACCTGATCATCGTGCGCTCGACGATCAACCTGGGTCACGATCTCGGCCTCAAGGTGGTCGCCGAAGGCGTGGAGGATGAGGCGACGCTTCACCGCTTGGCCGGCCTGGGGTGCGACTTCGCGCAGGGCTACCACTTCTCGAAGCCGCTCGCGCCTGACGCGTTCAACGAGTGGATCGGCCTGAGCGCCGAGACGCCCGACGTGGTCCTCCCGGCTCGCGGCGGACTGTCCGAGCAGCCCGCCGCCGCCTGAGAGCGTTACTTCTTCTTGGCGCCTGAGCGCGAGGCGCTCGCCCGGCTCGTCGCGGCCTTCCCGGCCTGCTTGGCTGCAGTTCCGGCCGCACGCGCTGCTGACTTGGCGCCACCGACGACGCCACCGGCCGTGCGCTTGGCCTGGCTCGCCGCCGCCCCGGCGGTTCGTCCCTGACGAGTCGCGGCTGCCTTCTTGCCCGCAGTCTCGGACTGTGCCTTCTGCTGGTTACGCTTGCGCGTCGCTGCTGCCTTCTTTGCCGCTGCCGAGCGGTCTGCCTTCGTCTGGGGCATCGATTCTCCCGTGGTCGCCGTCGTACCCGCAGACGGGCATACCCATGGGCGAGGCCCGGCAAGCGTCAGCCGCCGTCTTCCTCGTGCTGCTGCTCGGCGATCCAGTCGTCTATCTGCTTCCACCAGTCGTAAAGCCAGCTGACTCGCTCGTCGTCGGTGGCGGGCACGTCGGCCGCGGGAACGAGCCACATGCGGGTGTGCAGCGTGCGACCGATCGGCATATCGCGCCAGAACTGGCCGGGGTAGGCGGCCAGCCCGAGACCGGTGTGCGCGGCGAATACGACATCGTTGTCACCGGCGCGCAGCGCAGCGAGTGCACCTCCGGGTCGGGGTGGCAGGACATGCGGCATGTCCTCGGCGCGCTCGGCTGAGCCGCGCCGTCCCTCGCGCCACAGGTGCCGGAGCGCTGACCGGCGGCGCTCCGGCGTGAAGTTGCCGCCCTCGGGGAACAGCAGCAGCGTGCCGCGTGGCCCGAGCTCGGCGGTGAGCTCCCCGATGCGCGCCTCGCACGCCTCGCGATCGGAGGTGTCGAGCATGGCCTGCGGCAGACGGTGCGCGAGCAGGTCGACCGATGGGTCGATGGCCAGACTCTCTTTGAAGACAACGCTCGGCCGGCGGTCATACCGGGAGACCAGCTCATCGAGGATGAAGATCGTGTCGCCCGGCCCAGCATGTCGGCTGAACACGAGCAGGGGCTGGTCGGACTCGAGCGCGTGGACAGCATCGGGCGAAGGGCCGGGTCGTACGTCGATCTTAAGGATGTTGCGCCCGGATGCGGCAAGGCCGCCGAAGAACCATCGGACCAGGCGCCAGTGACGCCGCTGGGATCGTGGCGTGTCGATCCATCGACCGGCTCCGGCAGCGACCCACAACGCCCCGCATGCCACCAGGGCGCCGAGCTCGTGCGTGAAGTAGGTGACGATCAGACGGGCGATGACCGCCGGCTGGCGGCGGCCGGTCAGTGCGCTGGCGGCGAGGCCGATCCCGAGCAGCAGGGGGGAGGCGAGAACGCATGCCGCCGAGACGACGAGCCACACGGTTACGGTGACCGGACGGCGGATCAACGCGGGCGGCATCAGCTTTGCGCCAGATACCGCGCCGATGCCTCGTACGCCGAATCGATCTGTCGCTGAACGGTGCGGATCATCCGTCTTACCCGCAATTGGCCGGAGAGATCGTTGTAGGCCGGCGCCGCCGAGCCGCCGGTGGGGAGGACGTGGAGCTCGACGCCGGAGGGCAGATTGTGGAGATCGTGAGCGAAGCGGTGGCGGCGGGCCACCTCGAACGCGACCAGCCCCACTTCCCAGGGACGCTGCGGGGGCTTGAGCGACTGCTCGAGGCGGCCGACCTGGAGCACGTAGATCTTGCGGGCCCCAAGCGCCACCGCGCGGCTGACCGGAATCGAGTTGACGATGCCGCCGTCGATGAAGTGCTCACCGTCGATCGGCACCGGGGGCAGGATGCCCGGGACCGCGCAGGAGGCGAGCACGACCTCGGCCAGAGGGCCGCAATCGAACCAGTGCTCGGCGGCGCGCTCAATCGACGCGGCGACGCACTGGAACGGAACCTGGAGGTCCTCGACCCGCTGCACCGGGAGCAGCGCGACCAGCCGTTCGCGCATCTCCGACAGCGACTCGAGGTGCGTGCCGCTGCGCGCCAGCGTGGTCACCCGCCGCAAAGCCGCCCCGGGCGAGCGTTCTGACCAGTTCGATTCTCGCCACAGCTCGCTGAGGCGCTCGACGCCCCCGAGGGTCGGGTCGGCGGCGAAGAACGCGCCGTTGATCGCGCCGACCGAGGTGCCCAGGATCATGTCCGGCTTGATGTTCCGCTCGGCCAGCGCCTGGAGCATGCCGACTTCGTGGGCCCCGAGCACTCCACCGCCTCCCAGGACGAACGCGAGCTCGTGTGCCGAGGCGTCGCAAATCACGTCTAAAACAGCGCCGTCTGGATTTCGTCGGCGGCCGGCGCGAGGCATTCCGGCCCGTCGTATCGAGCGTCGTTGACGGCCGGGCCGACCGGACGGAGCGCGGTGGCGCTGGGGCTAAGGCCGCCGAGCAGCTCATGCAGGCGGGCCACGGGCTGACCGGGCTCGAGCCAGGCGGATTCGGAGTCGCGGTCAAGAATCACCGGCATCCGATCGTGAAGCGGCGCGATCGCGCTGCTCGCCGCCGTGGTGAGGATCGTGCAGGTGCGGAGCTTCTCATTCTCCTCGCCATACCAGCTCGACCAGAGACCGGCGAAGGCGAACAGGCGGCCGTCGGAGCGGGTGATGTGGAAGGCCTGCTTCGGTCCCGCGGGCTGGCGTCGCCACTCGTAGAAACCGTCGGCGATGATCAGGCAGCGGTAGCGCTCGAACGCGCGCTTGAAGGCGGGTCGCTCGGCGACCGTCTCGACCCGGGCATTGATCATCTTCAGACCGGTGTCGGGCTGCTTGGCCCAGGATGGGACAAGGCCCCACCGCAGCAGCTCGCCGCGTGGGTTGCCGTCCCGGTCGGTCGTCACGGCAAGGACCTCGTCACCCGGTGCCACGTTGAACCGCTGCCGGATCTCGATCGCCTCGCCGATCGGGAAGCGACCGCGAACCTCAGCAGGGTTCGGCGCGGCCAGCGTGTAG
>DATFDC010000423.1:0-10160 GCA_035252415.1 Solirubrobacteraceae bacterium | reverse complement strand
CGGGGTCGGCGATCGGCGTGATCCACCAAACCAAATCGGGCGAGGAGCTCCTCGAGTTGCGGTCGGCGGTCCTCGCCGCGCGCCCTGGGTCCGAAGCGGAGGTTGTCGCGGACGGAGAGGTGAGGGAACAATGCCGCGTGCTGGAAGACGACGCCGATCCCGCGCTGTTCCGGGGGAGCGCTGGTGATGTCGCGGCCGGCGAGCCGGACCTGCTGCTGCTCGACGAGCCTCTCTCGGCCCTCGATCAGCCGACCCGCGAAGACCTCCGCGGGGTCCTGCAGGACCTCCTCTCCGATCTCCGCATCCCGGCGATACACGTCACCCACGACCGCGAGGAAGCCCTCATCCTCGCCGACGACATCGCGGTCATCGTCGGCGGACAACTGCGCCAGGTGGGGCCCGCGACCGAAATCGCATCACACCCCGGCGACGCGGACGTGGCCAGGATCCTCGGCTGGGCTGAACTCGGCACCGGCACGATCCGGCAGGGGACGGTGGCGCTTGGAGATCTCCGCCTCCCAACCGCCGATGGGTCCGGCACCGCCGCGGTCTTCTACCGCCCCGAGAGCATCACCCTCGCGCCGACGGAGCCCACCGGTGCATTTCGTGTCACCCGAACCATCGAGCAGATCCTTCCCACGGTGCCGCTCGCGCGCGTACTCCTGGCCGGCGACCCGCGGCTCATCGCCTTGGCGCTCCAGCGTGACCTGGACCGAGTCGGCGCCCGCCCGGGCCAGGCGGTCGAGATCGAACTCCCCCCACCAGCCGTGAAGACCTTCGGCAAGTAGTAAGTTCAGCCTGATCAGGCTAGTCTTATAACCGTGGTCGAGGACACCGGCACGCTCGCGACCGAACTCCGTCTCAGCATCGGCCTGCTGCTCCGCCGCCTTCGCCAGATCCCGACGGGAGACGAGCTCACGCTGTCCGAGAGCGCGGCGCTGGCACGGCTCGACCGCGGCGGCCCCGCCACTGCCGCCGAACTGGCCCGAGCCGAGCAGATCAGCCCCCAATCCATGGGCGCCACCCTGGGCGCACTCCAGGCCCGTGGCCTGATCGACCGCGCGCCCGACCCCGCGGATGGACGGCGGATGATCCTGTCGATCACCGCGCCCGGGCTCGAGGTCCTGCGCCACCGCCGCAACCGGCGCACCGAGCAGCTCGAACGAGCGCTCGCGAACGGCTTCACGCCGTCCGAGCTCCGGCAACTGGCCACCGCGGCGCCCCTGCTCGAGCGACTGGCCAACAGCATCTGATGCCGGCGCCCCGGCGCCCTGAGAGCGGCGACGGATACCGATGGGTCGCGCTGTCGAACACGACGATGGCGGTGTTCATGTCGGCGCTCGACGGGTCGATCGTGATCATCGCGCTGCCGGCGATCTTCCGCGGCATACACCTCGACCCGCTGGCCCCCGGGAACATCATCTACCTGCTGTGGATGATTATGGGCTACCGGCTGGTCCAGGCCGTGCTGGTCGTCACGGTTGGGCGGCTCGGCGACATGTACGGCCGCGTGAAGATCTACAACGGCGGCTTCGTCGTGTTCACCGCGGCCTCGGTCCTGCTGTCGTTCGATCCGCTCACCGGCGCTCACGGAGCGCAGTGGCTGATCGGCTGGCGGGTCATCCAGGCGCTCGGCGGCTCGATGCTCACCGCGAACTCCGCCGCGATCCTGACCGACGCGTTCCCGGCCGACCAGCGCGGCTTCGCCCTGGGCACCAACCAGGTCGCGGCGATCGCCGGGCAGTTCATCGGGCTGGTCGCCGGCGGGCTGTTGGCCGCGATCGATTGGCGAGCGGTGTTCTGGGTCAACGTCCCGGTCGGAGTGTTCGGGACGGTTTGGGCCTACCTGAAGCTGCGCGAGACCGGCGAGCGGCATCGCGGCCGCATCGACTGGTGGGGCAACATCAGCTTCGCGGTGGGCCTGAGCGCGATCCTGATCGGGGTCACCATGGCGGTCAAGCCCTACGGCGGCCACGCCATGGGATGGACCAACCCGACCGTGATCGCCTCGATCGCCGGCGGGGCGATCCTGCTCGTGGCCTTCGTCCTCATCGAGCGCCGGGTGGCGGAGCCAATGTTCCAGCTCGCGCTGTTCCGCATCCGGGCCTTTGCCGCCGGCAGCGCCGCGGGCCTGATCGCGGCCGCTGCGCGCGGGGGCCTGCAGTTCATGCTGATCATCTGGCTGCAGGGGATCTGGCTGCCACTGCACGGCTACGACTACTCCGAGACGCCGTTGTGGGCGGGCATCTACCTGCTCCCGCTGACCACGGCGTTCCTGATCTCGGGGCCGGTGTCGGGAATCCTGTCGGACCGCTTCGGCGCACGCGGGTTCGCCACCGCCGGCATGCTCGTGTTCGGCGCCAGCTTCATCGGGCTGATGCTGCTCCCGGTCGACTTCCCCTACTGGGCCTTCGCGGGGCTGATCACGCTTAACGGCGTTGGCGTGGGGATGTTCAGCGCGCCCAACTCGGCCTCGATCATGAGCAGCGTTCCCGCTCGTGAGCGCGGCGCCGCGTCCGGGATGCGCTCGACGTTCCAGAACTCGGGCACGGCGCTCTCGATCGGGGTGTTCTTCTCGCTGATGATCGCCGGACTGGCGACCAGTCTTCCCGGACAGTTACTCGCCGGGCTGCAGCAGCAGGGCATTTCGCACACCGTCGCCCAGCACGTGGCTTCCCTGCCTCCGGTGTCTTCGATGTTTGCCGCCGTGCTCGGCGAGAACCCGGTGACACATCTGCTGGCGCCGACCGGTGCCCTCGCCTCGCTCTCCCCCGCCCACCAGCAAGTCCTCACCGGCACCGAGTTCTTTCCCCGGCTGATCGCGGCCGCGTTTCATCACGGCCTCGTGATCGTGTTCAGCGTCGCCGCCGGCCTGTCGGTGCTCGCCGCATTGGCGTCGCTCTTGCGCGGCGACAGATACGTACATGTCGACCCCGAGAACGGAACCCCACATGACCAGGCGAGCCTGACGGACTCCTCTCGCACGCCGCACGCGCGATCGCGGTGACTCGCGCACAACAGCATTCACGGGCGAGTGACACCACACAGCGGTGACATCGACGAGCGGATCTTTCCGCGTCAGGCCGAGGTGATCACGACTGCACAGCTCGAGGTCCTCCTGTCGGCCGCGTAGCCGACGACCGGACCAGGTTGGCTACGGCGACCGGCCCAAGCAGGGCCACGGCCGCGGCCTCCGCCACGATCGCGATCCACATCACGGTCTCGAGCGTGCCCTCGGAGAATCCGAACAGCGTGCTGGTCTCGGCGATGTACAGCCCGATCAGCGATCCGAGCCCGATTGCCACGCCGCCCAGCGCGAGCAGTCCGACGGCGATCTCGCCACGGCGCGCGCTGAACCAGCGCTCGACCGGGAGTAACAACCCAACCGCCACCACGCCGGCACCGATCGCATTGAGCAGAAACAGCGGACCTATCGTGGGGATCGACTGATAGTCACCGAGATACTGCTGCAGGTGCACAGCTCCGGTGACCAGAATTGCCAGTACGCCGACGCGGCGCATTATTTGCAACGTCATGAGTAAGGACCTCCTTGTTGTTCGTGTCCTTACCTAAACCGACGCTGCTGCCGCGCGATCCTTCCCTGAGTCACTCCGTTTCGCGGTCACCTCGATCTCGATCTTCATCCGCGGATCGGCCAATCCGGCGACCAACATCGTGCTGGCCGGGCGGATCTCGCCGAGGTACTCGCGCAGCACCGGCCAGCAGGCGGGAAAGTCCTCGGCGCTCGGGAGGATGTACCTGGTGCGGACGACGTCGGCGAGCGAGAAGCCGGCCTCGGCCAGCGCGGAGACGATGTTCTCGAGCGTCTGACGGGCCTGCTCGGCGACATCGTCGGAGATCGTCATCGCGGCGTAGTCGAACCCCGTGGTGCCCGAGACGAACGCCCACTCGCCGTCGACGACCACGCGCGAGTAGCCGATGTCGCGCTCGAATTGCGAACCGCTGGAGATCAGACGACGAGCCACGCGACCATGGTGCCAGGCCGGCTCAACCGAGCGTGGCCAGACGCCGCGCGGCCTCGGCGATCACCTCGGCTCGCTTGCAGAACGCGAACCTGACAAGCCCCCGCGCCGCGTCCTTGTCGTCGTAGAACACGCTGGTCGGGATGGCCACCACGCCGCAGCGCTCGGGCAGCGTGGCACAGAACTCAACCTCGTCGGTGCCCACGTCGGCGTTGACGAAGTAGGTCCCGGCGGATACGAACGGCCGCAGGCCCGCCGCTTCCAGTCCGGCGCAGAGTTGATCGCGCTTGGCCCGCAGATCGTCGGCCAGCGCGGCGATCTCCGCGGCGGGCAGCCGCAGGGCGGCCGCCGCGGCGTGCTGCAGCGGGGTGCCGCCGGCGAAGGTCAGGTACTGCTTGACCATCCGCGTCGCCGCGACCAGCTCGGCCGGGCCCGAGCACCAGCCGATCTTCCAGCCCGTGAACGAGAACGACTTCCCGACGCTCGAGATCGTCAGGGTCCGCGAAGCCATCCCGGGCAGCGTGGCGATCGGGATGTGCTCACCCTCGTAGACCAGGTGCTCGTAGACCTCGTCGGTCACGCAGATCAGGTCGTGCTCGATACAGGCGGTCGCCACCATCTCGAGCTCATCCCGGGTCAGCACCCGGCCGGTCGGGTTGTGGGGCGAGTTCAGGAGCAGCACCCGGGCGCGCGGACCGATCGCGCGCCGCAGCGCGTCCGGATCGACCTCGAACCCCGGCGGGCGCAACGTCACCGGACGCCGCACCGCGCCGGCGAACGAGATGCATGCCGCATAGGAGTCGTAGTAGGGCTCGAGCACCACGACGTCATCGCCCGGGTCGCACAGGCCGAGCAGCGCGGAGGCGATCGCCTCCGTGGCGCCGAACGTGATCAGGACGTCCTCGGGCTCGAGGCCGTACCAGATGCGCTGGTGCTCGAGCACGGCCTCTCGCAACGCCGGCACGCCGGGGAGCGGCGCGTACTGGTTCTCACCAGAACGCAGCGCCGTCACCGCGGCGTCGATCACCGCCGCCGGCCCGTCCGTATCGGGAAACCCCTGGCCCAGGTTGATCGCCCCGGTCCGCAGCGCCAGCGCGCTCATCTCGGTGAAGATCGTGGTGCCGAGCCCGGCGACGCGTTCGGCCGGGCTCATGCCGGATCCGCCGCGCCCCAGACCCCCGGGCCTCGCCGATGCTCGTAGATCAACGATGTCTCGGCGTGCGAGACCGACGGGTGAGTGGCCAGGTGGTCGACCACGAACTCGCGCAGGTCCTGCGCGTCGGCCGCCGCCACCCACACCAGGTAGTCGGTCACGCCGGTCAGGTGAAACACCATCAGGACCCCGGGAAGCCGGCGGACCGCGTTCGTGAAATCGTCGATCTGGTCTCGGGCATGCACCGCGAGGCGCACCGCGATCAGCGCCTGGAGCGGCCGGCCCAGTGCGGCCAGGTCGACCTCGGCGTGAAATCCCCTGATCACCCCGCGCTCGCGCAGAGAGCGGAGCCGCGCCACCGCCGTCGACGGCGCAATTCCCACCCGCTCGGCCATCCGCTGGTTGGTGATCCGGGCGTCGTTGGCCAGCAGCTCGAGCATCGCCCGATCGACGGCGTCGACCGAAGGCTGCTGATGATTCGGTACCGCGCGAGGCATGAGCAACGAACCCGAAGAATATCCGATGAAGCCCCGGAACACCGCATGATCTTCGGCAGCTTGCCAATCAGCCGAAGTATCATCAGACTGAAGGCATGTCGATCACCGCCACCACGCCGATTCTGCACGAGTCGATCCTCGATGCGATCGGCGACACCCCGCTGGTCCGACTCTCACGGATCGGCGCGGGCCTCAAGCCCCGCCTGGTGGCGAAGGTCGAATCGTTCAACCCGGGCGGCTCGATCAAGGACCGCGTCGCGCTCGCGCTGATCGAAGCGGCGGAGCGCGACGGGCACCTGAAACCAGGTGGCACGATCGTCGAGCCGACCTCGGGGAACACCGGCACAGGCCTGGCGATCGCCGCGCGCCTCAAGGGATACCGCGTGATCGCCGTGATGCCGGACAAGATGTCGCGGGAGAAAATCGACCTCCTGCGCGCCTACGGGGCGGACGTCGTGTTGGCGCCCACCGACGTCCCCCCCGAATCGCCCCAGTCCTACTACCGGGTGGCCGACCGTCTGACCGCCGAGATCCCCGGTGCCTTCCAGCCCAATCAGTACCAGAACCCGGCCAATCCGCAGGCTCACTACGACTCGACCGGCCCCGAGATCTGGGAGCAGACCGCGGGTCAGATCACCCACCTGGTGGCCGGCGTGGGTACCGGAGGGACGATCACCGGCATCGCCCGCTACCTGCGTGAGCGCAACCCGGACCTCACCGTGATCGGGGCCGACCCCGAAGGATCGATCTACTCCGGCGGCGCGGAAAACGTGCGCCCGTACCTGGTCGAGGGCGTGGGCGAGGACTTCTGGCCGGAGACCTTCGATCGCACCGTGGTCGACCGCTGGGTGACCGTTTCGGACCAGGACGCTTTCCTGACCACCCGCCGGCTCGCCCAGCTCGAAGGCATCCTGGCCGGCGGCTCTGGCGGCCTCGCGCTCCACGCCGCGCTTCTCCTCGCCGGCGAGATCGACGATCCCGACGCGCTGATCGTGGTGATCCTCCCCGACGGCGGTCGCTCCTACCTGTCCAAGATCTACTCCGACGCCTGGATGCGCCAGTACGGCTTCCTCGCGCGCGATTCCAAGCTCCGGGTCGGCGACGTGCTGGCCCGCAAGCGCGAGGCGGGCGAGATCCCGCCCCTGGTCACCGTGCAGAGCCACTTCCGGGTGCGCGACGCGGTGGCCCTGCTGCACGAGCACCGGGTCTCCCAGTTGCCGGTGGTGAGCGCCCACGATCCCGCCACCGTGGTCGGGGCGATCGGCGAGCGGGGCCTGCTCAGGCGCGCCGCCGAGGACCCAAGTGCGCTCGACGCCGAGGTCGTCGAGGTGATGGAGGCCCCCTTCCCGGCCGTGTCGATCGACGATCCCGTGCGCGATGCGGTCGAACTGCTCGTGGCCGATCAGCAGGCTCTGCTGGTCACGCGCGACGGCCGGGCGGAGGGAATCGTCACGCGCACGGATTTGCTGGAAGCATTGGCTTCGTGAGCGACGCGCAGCAGGACGGTCGGCGGGATGCCTTCGCCACCCGCGCGGTGCACGCCGGGCTGACCCCGGACCCGAGCTACGGCTCGGTGATCCCGGCCATCCACCAGACCTCCACCTACGCCCAGCCGCGGCCCGGCGAGTTCGTCGGCGACTACGACTACGCGCGTACGGCGAATCCCACGCGGAGCGCGCTGGAGACCGCGCTCGGGGATCTCGAGGGCGGATTGGCCGTGACCTTCGCCTCCGGCCTGGCCGCCGAGCATGCCCTGATCACGGCAACCTGCAAGGCCGGCTCGCACATCGTTCTGCCGGCCGACCTGTATGGCGGGACCTACCGACTCGTGGACAAGGTCATGTCCGAGTGGGGGCTGGACTACGACCTGGTCGACCAGACCGACGTGGACGCCGTGGCGCGGGCGGTCCGCCCGGAGACCCGACTGATCTGGGTCGAGTCGCCGACCAACCCCAAGCTGGACGTGATCGACATCGCGGCGATCGTCACGGCGAGGCGTGACGCACTGGTCGTGGTCGACAACACGTTCGCCACGCCGGCCAACCAGCGCCCGCTCGAGCTCGGAGCCGATTTCGTCGTGCACTCCACGACCAAGTACCTCGGCGGCCACTCCGACGTGGTCGGAGGCGCGGTGATCACCCGCGATCCCGAGTGGCACGAGCGCGTGCGCTTCGTCCAGAACGCGGCCGGTGCCGTGCCCGCTCCGTTCGATTGCTTCCTATTGCACCGCGGGCTGCGCACACTGCACCTGCGCATGGAGGCACACGCGCGCAGCGCCGCCGCCGTGGTGGAGTTCCTGCGCACCGCGCCGCAGGTCCGCGACGTCCGGTGGCCCGGCTTCAGCGGGATGGTGAGCTTCCGCCACCCTGACGCGCACGCGATCGCCGCGCGGACGCGACTGTTCACGCTGGCCGAGTCGCTCGGCGGGGTCGAGTCGCTGATCGAGATACCGCAGGCCATGACCCACCAGACCGTCGAGGGCTCGGCGGCCGCCGTTCCCCCCGATCTGATCCGCCTGAGCTGCGGGATCGAGGACCCGGCCGACCTCGTCGCGGATCTCCGTCAGGCCCTGAGCGGCTCCTAGCGAACGAACTCGCCCCCCGGCGCGGGGCCACCCGGACGGGGCAAATTCCAGCATTCCAGGCGTGAGGCGCCGGTAGAGCACGATTGCGCGCTCTCACGAGGCGGAATCGTGCACCGGGCGGGAAACGACACCGTAAATACTGGAAATTGCCCCGATCGGGGTCCCGGGGGGCGTTCCGTGTCCGGACGGGGTACCCGGCCCCAGGGACGCCGCCGTAGGCGGCCCATCACCGTCGGTCCGGCGCCGCCAAATTCCCGATCCCGCGCCGGCGCTGGGCCCCCCAGCCCTGTTTGCGGCGAGCCAGGTCGAACAACGCCATCACGCGCCACACGTCGTTGAGCTGGCGATAGCCGAAGTTCTCGATCACGCTGTAGAGCACCATCGCCACCACGTCTCGGGTGCGCTGGTGCCGTCGGAAGTTGAACTCCTCCAGCGCGAGCGCGGCGATCGACAGCACGATCCCGACCAGGAAGGCCAGCAGCAGGAAGGCGACGAACGAGGTGAGTGACAGATCCCCGACCGCGAACGCGACCACGGTCAGTGCCGCCCCGAGCGTCTCGACCACCGGACCGAGGAACTCGAACAGCACGAAGTACGGCAAGGCGATCAGCCCGAACGCGCCGTAGCGTCGATTGGCCACGGCGCGGCGGTGACGCCACAGGGTCTGGCCGAGTCCACGGTGCCAGCGCCGTCGCTGGCGCGAGAGGCTCCCGAGATCCTCGGGCACCTCGGTCCAGCACACCGGGTCAGCCACGAACTCGATCCGGTAGGGCACGCCGCGGGCGCGGAAGTGGCGATGCAGGCGGACCACGAGCTCCATGTCCTCGCCTACGGTGTCGGTGGCGAAGCCGCCGACCTCCTCGACCGCCTCGCGCTGGAACAGGCCGAACGCGCCCGAGATGATCAGCAGCGCGTTCATCCGGGTCCACCCCACGCGACCGATCAGGAACGCGCGGAAGTACTCGATCACCTGAAGCACGGCCAGCGGGTTGCGCGGCAGCCGCACCCCGGTCACCCGGCCGTGGTCAATCGTCGAGCCGTTGGCGATCCGGACGATGCCTCCGGTGGCGATCACGCGCTCGGGATCGTCGAGGATCGGCTCGGCGACTCGCAAGAGAGCGTCGGTCTCGATCAGCGCGTCGGCATCGAGCGCGCAGACGTACGGATGCTGCGCCGCGGCCACGCCCGCGTTCAGCGCGTCAGCCTTGCCTCCGTTGGCCTTGTCGAGCACCCACAGGTTGGGGTTTCGGCGGGACACGTAGCTCGAGCCGATCGGTTGCGTGACGATCGACGCGCGAACCGCGCGATGCGCCGGGACCAGGTCAAAGGCGTCCTCGAGCCGCGCCACGGTGTCGTCGGTCGAGCCATCGTTGACCACCACGACCTCGTAGCGCGGATAGCGCAACGCGAGCAGCGAGTGCACGCTCTCGACGATCCCGGCTGCCTCGTTGAACGCGGGCAGGATCACCGTTATGCCCGGCGTGAACGGAGAGTCGAATGCCTCCTCGGCGGCGCTGTAGGCGCGACCGCGAAGATGCCGGCCGAGCGAGCGCCAGGCGATCGCCGTGAAGACCAGGTACAGCCCGTTCAGGATCGCGAAGTAGGCGATCGTGATCGCGCCGACCACGACCAGCGCGGTGTTGAGCGCGCTCAACGAATCCCCGCCAGATCGACGGCCTCGCGCAAGTGCTCGGAGTTCGTGGCGCCGGCGTTGGCCGCGGCGGCCGCCGGATCGATGCGCGCGGCCGCTCGCGCGGACTCCCGGGCGACGTCAAACGATGCATCGGCTTCGGCGTGCTCGGTCAGAGCCTCGAGCGCACGCGCGTCGCGCAGGTAGCCGAGCGAGATCGCGGCCGCCGCGCGAACCGCCGGGATGCGGTCCTCGAGCGCATCGAGAAGCGCCGTCAGGTTCCGCTCGCTGCCCAGGCGGCCGAGCGCTCGCG
>DATFDC010000422.1:0-4487 GCA_035252415.1 Solirubrobacteraceae bacterium | reverse complement strand
CTCCGCGTGCAGGCGCGGAAGGGGACCCGGTGAGCGCCGGAGCAGAGCCGCCCCGCCTGCGCGTGGTCGTGGTCGACGACCATCATCTGTTCCGCGCCGGGGTCAGGGCCGAGCTTCAGGACCACTGCGACGTGGTCGGGGAGGCCGCGGTACCGGCCGAGGCGATCGCCACGATCGACGCCACCTCACCCGACGTCGTTCTGCTCGACGTCCACATCCCTGACGGCGGCGGCGTGGCCGTGCTGCGCGCGCTGAGCGCGAGCGAGGATCCGCCGCGCGTGCTCGCGCTGTCGGTCTCGGACGCCGCCGAGGACGTGGTGCCGATGATCCGCGCCGGCGCGCTTGGCTACGTGACCAAGACGATCGACGCCGCCGAGTTGGTCGCCGCGATCGAGCGGGTGGCCGCCGGTGATGCGTACTTCAGCCCGCGGCTGGCCGCGTTCGTGCTCCAGGAGTTCTCCGCCCCCGAGCGGCCGAAGTCCAGCGACGCCAGCCTCGAGTCGCTGACCCCACGCGAGCGCGAGGTCCTGCATCACCTGGCCCGGGGGTACTCGTACAAGCGGATCGGAGTGCGGCTCGACATCAGCCCCCGGACCGTCGAATCGCACGTCGGCGCCGTGCTCCGCAAGCTGCAGCTCACCTCGCGGCACGAGGTCACCCACTGGGCGGCGGCCCGCGGGCTGATCGGCGACGACGAGCCTTCCGACCCCGCCTGACCGGCACAAAAACAGCCGTTCCGACGCACCGTTAAGCGCACGTTCAAGCTCGAAACGGGCCGGTCCGTCCGATCGCGCCGGAAAACTTCCAGATTCCGGGCCAACCGCCTGGACGGATGTTTGTCCCTATGGATATGGAGTCCCGGCGTCTGCGGCCGAAATATATGTCCATATGAGCGTTCGTCCCTTGATCGCGGTCACCACCTCGGAGCTCCGCCGGCCTGAGGATGTCGTCGCGCGGCCCGAGGGCGAGCCGCCCAAGCTCGAGGTGGCGCTGGCCACGCTGTATCCCGAGGCGATCGAGCGCGCCGGCGGCATTCCGGTCATCGTGCCGCTGCTCCGCCCCGAGGCGATCGCCGCCCTGCTCGACCGGGTCGACGGGATCTGCCTGCCGGGCGGCCCCGATCTGCAGCCGAGCGCGTACGGCGAGGAGCCGCATCCGCAGCTCGGCCCGACCGAGCCGCGAGTCGACGCGGTCGAGCTGGCCCTGGCTCGCGCGGCCGACCGGCGCAGGCTTCCGATTTTGGGCATCTGCCGCGGGATGCAGCTTCTCAACGTGGCTCGCGGCGGGACGCTGCATCAGCATCTCCCCGACGTGGTCGGCGACCAGCTCGAGCACCGCCAGCCCGACCACGGCAGCGTCACCACCCATCACGTCGAGACCGCTCCCCACAGTCGACTCAGGGCGACGCTCGGCGGACCGAAGCTAAACGTCAACTCCTTCCACCACCAAGGCATCCGCACGCTGGGGGACGACCTCACAGCAACCGCGTGGGCCGCGGACGGCACGATCGAGGCGATCGAGGAGGCGGGCGAGCGGCTGGTGCTCGGGGTCCAGTGGCACGCCGAGGGCCTCCGGGCCCACGATCCGCTGTTCGAGTTGCTGATCGCCGCGGCGTCGGGGGCCGACGTGGCCCTCACCGCCCCGCGGCGGCGCCTGGCCGCGCTCCCGAGCGCGGGATAGTTCTCCCACGGGGCGTTCAGTCCGTGGTTAACTGAATCCACGGACACGCTAGACACACTGACGGGGCGTACGTCACCTGTGGGAAGGGGAGAGTGGGCGTCCTGGCGGCCTTCTGAGGCCTACACGGTGGGGATCGAGGAGGAGGTCATGCTTCTCGATCCATCCGACTGGACGCTCACCCAGCGCGCCGATGAGGTCCTGTCCCAGGCCAGCGAGGAGCTCGCCGGGCGCTGCGCCGCGGAGACGCACGAGGCCGCACTCGAGCTGAGAACCGGGCCGCACCAGACCGTGCGTGACGCGGTCGCCGAAATGCGCGAGTTGCGTGGCCTGCTGGTGCGCGACCTCGAGCGCCTCGGCCTGGCCGCGGCCTCCGCGGGCACCTATCCCGGCCCCATGCCCGAGCAGACCAGGGTCTCGCCCTCGAGCCGCTACCAGGTGATCCACCGCACCATGCGTGGCCTGGCGCGTCGCGAGCCGACGTTCGCGCTCCACGTGCACGTCGGGGTCCCGGACTCGGCCTGCGCGATCCGGCTGGTCAACCGCCTGCGCGCTCATCTGCCGATGCTGCTCGGGCTGTCGGCCAGCTCACCGTTCCTGCGCGGCCGCTCCACCGGCCTGGCCTCGAACCGCACGATCCTGTTCCAGGGCTTTCCCCGCACCGGCATCCCGCGACACTTCAAGAACTACGCGGACTGGGTGGTGACGGTCGATCTGCTGTTGCGCTCGGGCGCGATCCCCGAGCCCACGTTCCTGTGGTGGGACATCCGCCCCCAGCCGCGGCTCGGCACGGTCGAGGTGAGGATCATGGACGCGCAGCCCCGCCTGGCCGGCACCGCGGCCCTGACCGCCCTGGTTCAGGCGCTGGCCCGCCTCGAGCTTGAGCAGGGCTACGCGCCCGCCGCCCTGGTCGAGGCCGGTGAGGCCCTGGCCGAGAACCGCTTCATCGCCGCGCGCGACGCCGCCGCCGCCGAGCTGATCGACCCGGTCAAGGGCAACCGCGTCCCGATGGCCAGGATGCTCGACGACGTCCTGACCGCCGCCCGCCCCCACGCCCAGGCCCTCGAAGCGGTCGAGGAGCTCGAGGATGTGCGGATGCTCGTGCTCGCCCCCGAGCCCGAGCGCCAGGAGCGGCTGATGGCCTCGGCCGGCCTGCCCGTGCTGGTCGCGGACCTGGTCGCGCGCTTCGCCGCGTAGCCGCGCCGACAAGCTCTAGGCGCTCGGGGCCGGGTCCTCGCGCTGCGCGATCTCCTCCTGCTGACTCAGCACGAGCATCTCGGCCGGTGGATCCGGGACCGCGATGGTCGAGGTCACGTTCAGATGCGGATCCACGTGGATCAGCTCGCCCGAGTCGAGCAGCCGCCACAGGGGGTTGGTGTCCATCGGCTGGGAGGCGATCACGGTCGAGGGCAGAATCGACAGCTGCCCGGAGAACACCCGCGTGATGCCCGACATGGCGCGGCCGTCGAAGCCGTCGTCTGATGCGACCGGCCCGCCGGGACCCCCGAGTGCGGCGATCGACCGCTCGAGGATCCACAGCTCGTTGGTGTCCGGATAGCGCAGCGCCCACACGTCGGTCGGAGTGGTCAGCACCATGTTCAGCGAGTAGAGCGGGATCTCCGCGGCGATGTCCTGCGCCGCCTGGGCGATCCCGGCCGCGATGTCGCCGCCGTTCTCCTCGATCCGCTTGGTCATCAGCGTGAAGTAGAGCTCGGAGTCGGTGCTTCCCTGGACGAGTTCCGCGTGGTCCCCGAGCTTTGCCCGCAGCGCGTCCAACCCTCCGAGCACGCCGTTGTGCGCGAACAGCCGGCCGTGCTGCTCGAACGGATGGGTGTTCTCGAGCGTCGGCTGTCCCGCTGTGGCGTGACGGATGTGGGCCAGGAACGTGCGCGAGCGCACCTCGTGGGCGTCGGCGATGAACGTCTGGCTGCGGCTCGCCGCCACCGGCTTGCGGTACACCCACGGGGTCCCGTCGGAGTTGAACGTCCCGAGCCCGACGCCGTCGGGCTGGGTCTCGCTGAGCGCGAGCAGGCTGGTCGGCGCGTCGAGCAGCCAGAACGTCGCCTGGACCTCGTGCGCTCCCCCGCTCATCCCGAACAGCCGGCACATAGCCGCGGCATTGTATGGGGTTGCCCTGTCTAGACTCGGCGGCTCGTGGAAGCTTCCGATCACGCCGAGCAACTCGTTCCCGGCGCGCCGGGTCTCGACGTCTCGATCTCCGCCGCGCCGCGCACCGCGTACCGCCGCGCCGCGGCGGCGATCTCGAGCGCGCGGTTCGCGCTCGGCGTTTACCTGGCCACGCGCGGATTGCTCCTGCTCGTCGCGCTGGTCAACGGCACCCTGCGCCACCACGCGTTCACGCACGAGCTCTCGCAGTGGGACGGCCTGTGGTACCGCGAGTTGGCCGACCACGGCTATCCGAACCACGTCCTGCACATTCAGTCGACGCTCGGGTTCTTCCCGCTCTATCCGTTGCTCGTCTGGGCGGTGTCGCACGCATTCGTGGTTCCGATCGCGCACTGGCAGATCCTGTCCACCACGGTGGCGGGCGTGCTCGTGGCCGGCGTCGGTGGGGCGATCGCGACCGTGCTCGTGCAGCGGCTCGCCGCCGGCTGGTGGGGCGAGCAGGTCGCCCGCCGCGCCGTGCTGATCTTCTGCCTGTTCCCGGGCTCGGTGGTGTTCTCGATGGTCTATGCCGAGGGCATCATGCTGCCGTTGGCCGCAGGTTGCCTGCTGGCGTTGCAACGAAAGCGCTGGGTGCTCGCCGGCGTGCTCTCCGGCCTGGCCACGGCGGCCGAGCCCCAGGCGCT